>JAEYWB010000665.1 GCA_023429275.1 Planctomycetota bacterium | reverse complement strand
TTCTACGGGTTATGCACACGACCGGTCCCGTAAAGTGGGCCGACCGTAGGGGAGCGGCGGGCCGTAAATCTTCACTAGAAGGCATGTTGCGCTGTGGTGGCCTCGGAGCCGCTTTGATCTCCGAATCAGGTCATGGAAGGGGCGTCCCCTCGTGGATAGGATGCCCCGCCCGCACCGGCCCCACCGGTCGGCCGATCGATTCGCTCCGCCGTGGATGCGGCACCTCGGATGTGAATCGACCTTCTCCCGCGCGCTCTGGATGTGCCGCGCGGCAGCGTCCTCTCTTCGCGATCACCATCGAGCTCCATGGTTAAGACCTCCGAATCGGAAACCGCCCTCATCACCCGCGCCCAGACCGCGCTGAGCCAGTGCAACTGGGTCGTGGGAGAATGTGCCGCCCAGTGGACGCAGAAGTACGCCAAGGGGCGGACGGACGCGGACTTCGGCAACCTGATCGGCCTCAGCGGCGACCAGGTCTACCAGCGCCGCCGCGTGTGGGAGACGTTCGCCGACGTCCACGAGAACTACGGCGACCTGAAGTGGTCGCACTTCTACTCGGCCCTCACATGGGACGACGCCGCCGAGTGCCTGCAGTGGGCCAACGAAAACCAGGCGACCGTCAACGAGATGAAGGCCTGGCGGCGTGCCCAGCACGGCGAAGACCTCAGCGAGCCGGCCGAAGACCTTGACGTTCCGTCTTTCGATCCCACGAACGAATACCTGACGGCCGAGCCCGGCTTCGTCCAGGAGCCGTCGATGGCCGGAGCCGGAGCCCGCTCAGGCCGCGGCGCGGTGACGGAAGGGACTGAACGTCCCATCACGGCGGCCGGCTTCGCCCGGGAGTCCTCCGGCGACGACTACGCCCCGTTCGGAAAGGGAGCCCGGGGATCGGCCCCGGGGAGCGAAGATGAAAGCGGACCATCGCGGGCGGCGGTGGCGGTCGACCAGATCGTGAAGCGGATTACGTCGGCGATTGAAAAGTGCGACGCGGCGATCACCCCCGAAGTCATCGGGGAGTTCGGCACGCTCCCGATCACGCTGCAGCAGCGGCTCATCAACGCCGTGGACAACCTGGTGTCGAAGGTCGCCGGGCTGCGGTAGGTAGGGAAGAGTGGGTAGTGGGCAGTTGGTAGCAAGAAGACAAGAAGCTCGGCGGGACGTATCCCGCCGAGCTTTTTTGATGCGCCGCGAGCAGTTGGCTACTGCCCTACCCACTACCCACTTCTTTTCCTACCGATACAACTGCCCATCCAGCGGATACAGCGAGATCGCGTCGAACCCGCGGATGTCGATCCGGTACGGTCCTTGCGGCTTGTCGAAGCTGCCGTAGGTCGTGAGGTAATGCTGCAGCCGGCCGATCTTCTGGTCCACTGTCGGTTCGAGGGCGTCTGAGCCGGGAGCCTTACCCCAGGCGATCGTCGAGCCGCTCAGGGTGACGATTTCGAAGCTGATCTCGTCGATTCCCGCGGAGGGATGGATGTTCGCCGGGCCGACGATTCGCGCGAGTCCGAACCGCTTCCAGTAACGCTCGTGATCGCCATCCGGAACGAGGCGGGCTGCGATCTTCGCACCCCCCTGGACGACCGGATCGGTCCACGCCGTTCCGGGGAGCGCCGGAGGAGATGTGCGGGCATTCTCGACGTGCGGAAACAGGTCGGCATCCTGCGGGGTGAAGTCGCCGGGGGGAAGGAGCACCCCCTCGGCGTCGACGGGATATGACCCTTTCGGGGTGTCGACCATGGCGACCGGCGTCCGGTAGGTCATGTCGACCTGAATCGTTCCGTCGCGCTGCGCGGCGACCCGCGTCACACCGGCCACCCAGGGGTGTCGCTTCAGGCGGCCGGCGACTTCGCGAGGGAGGTCGGGCTCGAGAAGCGTCAGGAGCGGATCCTGCTCGATCTCGAGGGATTTCTTGACGAGGTCCGCCGGAACCCACTTCGGTCCCGGGGGAATGACGACTCCCCGGACATCGAAGCGATAAGCGGGGTCCTGCTTCAGATCAGGAACGAGCTGCGGCGCGTAGGGAGCGAGAACCGCCAGGAACATCATGGCGGCAAGAGCCAGCAGCACGCGCGGCCGCAGGAACCACGCGGCGAAGCGATTCGTCGGCGGAGGACCTTTCGGCTCGCGGCGGGACATGGCAGACTCAACGGGCGTGAAGAAACGCCGCCATGCATCCCAGGGACTCCTGATCCCTTCATCGACCGCCGCCGGGGAAGAAAACCGGCAATTTCAGCCGGCCCGTAGGAGCGGATTGGCCGTGGTCCGGTTGTGCAGCCCGGAGCGGCTTTGGCGCGTGGCGAAGTGATTCAGCCCCGACAGAATCATCCGCTCGCAGAGTTCTCCGAACGTCCATCCCAGGCGGGCCGCGGCCTTCGGGACAAGGCTGTGGTCGGTCAGCCCCGGGATCGTGTTGATCTCGAGCACCCACGGGTCCCCCGATTCGTCGACACGGATATCGCCCCGGGAGAGACCGACGACACCAAGGCTGCGACAGGCCGCCAGGGCCGCACGGACGACCCGGTCACGCCCTGCTGCCGGCAGCGTCCCGTCGAAGTCGTACCGGGTCTCGTCGTCGGTGTACTTGGCCTCGAAATCGAAGAAGGGATGTCGCGTCGTGATGCAGATCGGCGGCAGCGGAAGGGAATCGAGGAATCCCACGGTCCACTCGGTTCCGCGGATCGCCTTTTCGATCAGCCCGAGCGAGCCGAAGGAGAGAGCCTTCTCCACCGCGGCGGCGAGCTGATCGGGACGCTCGACCAGGCTGACGCCGATACTCGACCCCTGCTGGTCAGGCTTCACCACGAGGGGATAACCGACCGCCTCGGCCAGCCGACGCAGCCGGCCGATGGAGTTCGACTGGTGGATCGTGACGTGCGCGGGGGTCGGAACTTCGTGGCGGAGAAACTCGAGCTTGGCGGAGGACTTGCTGAAGGCGACCCGCGACGCCTCGGGACCAGCGCCGGTGTAGGGGATGCCGAGATCCTCGAGCTCCGTTTGAACGTGGCCATCTTCGCCGTAGCGGCCATGGAGCGCGAGGAGGGCGATGTCTCCGGGCTCCCAGGCGAACTGCGTGACGGGAGTCTCGGCCGGATCAAGCGAGACGACGAGCCGGCCACGCTCCGTCAAAGCGGCGATCACCGCGCGGCCGCTCGAGAGACTGATCTCCCGTTCGGCCGAATCACCGCCGAGGAGAACAACGACGCGACGTGCGCCGGCGGCCAGTCCGATCCGTCCATCCATGGCATGACTCCGTGCACGGCCTGCAAGGTCCGTCGCGGCGATCGAGCGGGGTCATCCTGACCGTCGGCCGCGAAAGGGAGGCATCTCACCAGATGCAGACTTCCAGTTCCAGATCAACTCCGTCCTGCTCCGCCACCTTGGTCTTGACGAGATTGATGAGCGTGAGCAGGTCCGCCGACGTCGCGCCGGGCTCCGTGACGATGAAATTCGCGTGGCGGTCGCTGATCTCGCACTTGCCGACGCGGGTCCCCTTGAGGCCGGCTTT
>JAEYWB010000633.1 GCA_023429275.1 Planctomycetota bacterium | reverse complement strand
TGAGGGCGTGAACACCGGCGTCCCGGAATCCGCTCCAGATCGATTTGCTCGCGAGTGGTTCTGCGGTTCCGTCAGCGAACGTCCGCTGGTCAACACTAGCGATCACCTGCTGATCTTCGGCCGTGGCCGGGTTGCCGTCCTGATCCAGGACGTACCGGACGTCTCGAGCGTGAGTTTTACAGCCGCATCCCCACGAGATCCACACACGGAACGTTCCGCTCGCCCGGGGCCGATAGGCGAAGACCGGCTTGTCGCGAATCCCGGACCACCAGCGGTACGAGGCACCGAGATTCGGCAGCGCGGCCAGGCTGCCAGGGAACGACGCCTCGCCCCTCCCCTTTCCGGCCGCATGAGGCGCGACGCCGCGCGGCTTTTCCAGCTCTTCGACATCGGCCGCATGACCCGCTTCCGGCGTGTCGTCGAGCACGATCGTCCGCGTGAGCCGCGCCGTCGGCTCATACCGGAGCAACTCATTCTCGACGGCGGACAGCTGGCGACGGAGCTCAGCGCCCCGCGATTTTCGGTCCTCGGAATCCGCCGAACGCATTCCCCGCTCGCCATGCTGCACCCCCGCGAAGCAGGCTGTCAGCGAGTAGTACTCCGCCGCGGTGATGGGATCGAACTTGTGATCGTGACATCTCGCACAGCTCACGGTCAGGCCGAGGAACGCGCTCCCCGTCGTGCCGACCATGTCGTTCAGCTCGTCCGCCCGCTGCTGCGCGGTCAGGACGGGATCGGGGCTCTTCACCTGGTCCCACGGTCCGCCGACGATGAATCCCGTCGCCTCGTCGACCCCGAAGGCATCTCCCGCGAGCTGCTCACGGACGAACTGGTCATACGGCTTGTCGGAGTTCAACGCGTGGATGACGTAGTCGCGGTACGGCCAGGCATTCGGCCGGGGCTGGTTCATCTCGAAGCCGTGGCTCTCCGCGAATCGGACGACATCGAGCCAGTGACGGCCCCACCGTTCGCCGTAATGCGGCGAAGCCAGCAGCCGTTCGACAAGCCGCTCGTAGGCCCCAGGGCGGGAATCGTGCAGGAACGAATCCACCTCCGCCGGCGTTGGCGGAAATCCGATGAGGTCGTATGTGAGCCGCCGGATCAGGGTTCGGCGATCCGCCTCGTCCGAGAGTGAAAGCCTCTTCGCCTCCAGCCGCGACCCGACGAACGCGTCGATCGGATGGTCCCAATCTGAAACGGGAACATCCGGACGACGAACCGGCTTCCACGCCCAGTGATCGAACTTCGGATCGGGGCCGCCGGCGAGCTCGTCCGGCCAGGCCGCTCCCGCATCGATCCACCGCCGCAGCGTGTCGACCTGAGCCGCACTCAACTTCTCCAGCCCGCTCGACCGGGGAGGCATCCGGGTCGATTCCTCGTCTCCGACGACGTAGCGTATGAGGGAGCTGTCGTCAGCAGACTTCGCGACGATGGCCGGTTCGCCGAACTCTCCCCCTTTCAGTGCCACATCCCGGCGATCGAGCCGGTAGCCGCTCATCTGCTTTTCGGGACCGTGGCACCGGAAACAGTTCTGCTCGAAGATCGGGCGGACATCCCGCGCGAAGTCGGGGGGCGCGGCGGAACAATCCGCGGCCGCAACGGCCGACAGAATGCTCGCGATCAGGAAGAGCCGAAGCCGTACGAGCGTGTGCATCACATCAGTATGCACAGAAATGACGGCTGGAGAAATCCGACGGTGACTCGACCGGGGCCGTTGGGCTCGAACCGATCCCCGGGAGACTCAGATCACTTCAAAAATGACTTCAATCTCGACCGGGATATTCCCCGGGAGAGAGCCGTGACCGACGGCACTGCGTGCCCCGACACCGGCATCGCCGAAGACTTCCCGCATCAGCTCACTGAAGCCGTTGATGACAGCGGGGTGATGCTCGAAGTCCGGCACGGCATTGACCATCCCGAACGTCTTGATCGTCCGGACGATGCGGTCGAGCGAGCCGAGATGCGATCGGACGGTCGCCAGGATCGCCAGGCCGGTCACGCGGGCCGCCTGCTTGGCATCCTCCTCCGAGATCGACTGACCGACCTTGCCGACAATGTAGTCGTGCCCTTCGCCTTGCCAGGGACCGTGCCCGGAGACGTACAGCAGATTACCAACCTGAACAGCCGACTTGTAAACGGCAGCAGGCTTCGGAGGCGTAGGAAGGGTGAGCCCCAATTCCTTCAGCTTCGCTTCGGCTCCCACGGATCGACTCCCGGACCGAACAAAAGAAGGAATTACTGGGCCTTGTGGCAGGTCTTGCAGCGGGCACGCCACTGCACGAGCCGGCCACACTTGGTGCAGCGTTTCTGCTTGAGGGCCTTCTTGGCCTTCGTCCGGGGACGGAAAATCATGGTCACACCTGAGTTCGGCAATTTCCGGATTCGGAAGGGGCAAGAGTCTATCGGGCGGAGAGGGAATCCGCAATCGGGTCGAGCGATTCGAGCAGAGCGTTGAGCGACAGGGGGTTATGGCGACGTTTCCCGCCCGTCGCGGCCCCGCTCGACCTTACCAGCGGAACACGCCCGTTCCCCAGGAGAGGCCGGCCCCGAAACCGCACATCAGCAGCGAATCCCCCCGCTTGATCCGTCCGTTCTGGACCGCTTCGTCCAGGACCAGGGGAATCGAGCCGGCCGAGGTATTGCCGTATTTCGCAAGGTTGTTGAAGAACTTCTCGGCGGGAATCCCCATCTGCTGTCGGGCGGAGTCGATGATCCGGATATTCGCCTGGTGCAGCAGATAGAGCTCGATGTCGTGAACGGACATCCCGCTCTGGTCGAGAACGAGCTCGATCGAGTCCGTGAGCATCCGCACTGCCCATTTGAAGACGCTGCGGCCGTCCATCCGGAGGTATTGATCCCCCTGGTCGATCCCGAAATGGCTGAGCGGGGTCATCGATCCCCCCATCGGCCGATCGAGCAGCGCCGCCCCGGAGCCATCCGAGCCCATCTGGTAGCAGATGAGCCCCTGATGAGGTTCTCCCTTGGTGAGCAGCACGGCCCCCGCCCCGTCGCCAAAGAGCGGGTAGGAGCGGTAATCCTTGGGATTGACGATCCGGCTGTTCGTATCCGCCCCGATCACGAGGGCCATCTTCGAGTTGCCGGTCGCGACGTACTGCGCGGCCGTGACCATCGAATACATGAAGCCGGAGCAGGCCGCGGCGAGGTCAAATGCGGGGCAGTCGAGCTTGAGCCGGTCCTGGACGAGGCACGCGGTCGAAGGACAGAGGTAATCGGGCGTGAACGTCCCGACCACCAGAAGGTCGATCTGGTCGGGAGAAATGCCGGCATTGGCGATCGCCCGCCGGGCCGCCTCACACGCCATGTCGGTCGTCGCCGTTCCCGGCGCGGCGTGGCGGCGTTCGAGAATTCCAGTCCGCTGTTCAATCCACTCCGGATCGAACCCGAACTGCGCATTCAGATCGGAATTCGTGACGACCCGGTCCGGGACGTAAGAGCCGGTCGATGCAATCTGCACGCCGAGGAGCGAACTAGTACGTCGACTGTTCACGAGGCGGATTGTCTCCGCAGATCCGGATCGGGAAAGCCGACCGCGCGAGCCGCACTGGGCACGCGCAAAGTTCGGCGAATAGGGAACTTCGGGAGTATAGTGGCAACGTAAATAGGGAGCTAGGCCGACTGGGGGCGAATCAGAGCCCGAAAAATCCAGGCGGAAGGGAGATTTCGCTGGCGATTGGTCGGCAATCTCCCGCGGCGATCATCGCGGCTCGCTCGGCTTCTCGTCTAGCTCGGCCGCAAGAGGATCGCGGATTTCCTTCATGTAATTGAGAATCTTCGTCTGCAGACGGCTCCGGGCTTCGACGGGGCCAGCGGCCGTCGCCGACGCCAGGTTTTCGGTCTCCAGCGGGTCGGCCTTCAGGTCGTAGAGCTCGGTCCGGGTGGGATGCGCGAAGTCGATCACCAGTTTCCACTCGGGAGTTCGCCACCCGCGCAGGTCGGCCTTTGCTCCGTGCCTCATGCTGTACTCCGCGTAAAATTCGGTCCGCCAGTCGGCGACCTTCTCACCCCGTAGGAGCGGTGAGGCGTCGCGCCCATGAAACAGGATGTCGTCGCGACGCTTGCCACCTGACATGGCCTGAAGAGTCGGAGCCCAGTCGAGGTGGGTCACAATCTCGCGGACCTCCGTACCCGGTCGAATCTTCCCCGGCCAGCGGACCGCCGCCGGAACGCGGAGCGACTGGTCGAACAGGTTCGGACGGATGCCGCGACCGATGTCCGGGAACTCCTGCGGCGGCTCCTGTTTCAGCATCCACCGGGCATTGCCTTTGTGCAACAGGCCGTGATGACCGACGTTGTAGCCGTGATCACTCGTGAAGATCACGACCGTCCGATCCGAGAGCTTCTGCCTGTCCAGAAAATCGAGAATGCGGCCGACGTTGCGATCAACGCTCGCCACGCTGGCATAGTACTCGCGCGTCACCTTCGTCATTCGCTCCCGGTCGAGGTCCGCGTGAGATGGCCGGGGCTCGGAGACATCAAGCGATTCGTAGGGAGCGCGGTCCTCGTCCGCAGCGGGAAGCCAGGGGGCGTGCGGCTCGCGGTAGTGGATCGACATCGCGAACGGCTGCTCGTCGTCACCGCGCCGCGTCTCGAGGTAGGCGATCGCCAGATCGGTCGTGACGTCCGCGGTGAACCCGGACTGCTTGATGTTATGGCCGCCGACTTCGAACACCGGGTCGCGTGTGGGCCGTCCGCCATCGAGAAAGCCGGCGAAGTGCTCGTATCCCTGCAGCGTCGGGTGGAACCGGATCGCCGTCCCGAGGTGCCATTTTCCGATGAGCGCGGTGCTGTACTTCGCCTCCTGGAGCAGTTCCATCCAGGTCACGGCGTTGGGGTTGAGGCCAGCCTCCGGCTCGACCCTGGTATTGATCCAGTCGAGGATGTCGAGTTGGCTTCCGTAACGGCTGGTGGCAATCGACGCTCGCGAGGGACTGCAGACCGGCGTCACGCAGAAAGCGTTTCGCAGGACTGCGCCTTCGCTTGCGATCCGGTCGAGAGCGGGAGTCCTGATCTGCGAGTTCCCGGCGAAGCCGACGGCATCGGGCGCGAGATCGTCGGTGAGAATGAAAATGATGTTGGGCCGCGGCTCGGCGGCCGGGGTGATCCCGGCGACGAGGGCTGCAGCGACTGCCACGAAAGACCAGAGCCAGCTTCCACGAAGTACCATGTTCGACCCCCGCGCTCCGGACGACTCGACTGGAACCGCCTTCAAGGCTTCGTCCGAGCGAGGACATCCCTCTCACCGCCGCTCGCTCAAAGCAGGTTCAGCTTCTTGTGCCGGGTCTCCGGGGGACGACTGCAAGGGGCGCAAAGTCCACTCACCTCCAGCCGGTGCCCCTCCATTCGGAACCCGTGCTGGCGGGCAATCTCATCGAGGAGTTCACTGATCGCCTCGTTGTGGAACTCGTACAGCGTGCCGCACTTCTTGCAGATCAGGTGATCATGCTGCGGATAGCCGTATTCGTGCTCGTAGATCTCCCGCCCGTCCTGCCGCGCGACCTTCCGGAGCATCCCCGCTTCTTCAAGCTGATGCAGCGAACGGTAAACGGTCGACCGGCTGACGCGACGCTTGTCCTTCAGGTGGCTGAGTCGCTGAACGAGCTGATCGGCGTCGAAGTGTTCGTGCGAGGCGAACACCTCTTCGACAATGATGCTCCGCTCGCGGGTCAGCCGCAGCCCCTTCGTGGCCAGGAACTCGCGATACTTCTCCACCGGAGAGATCGACGTCTCCAGGGAAGCCACGAGATCGGGTTCGGTCACGGACAGGTTCACGGGACACCACGACGGGATCAAGGCGGTGGACGCTCAAGGCCGAACGACGCCCCTCAAGGTCCCGTTCGATCTTACAGATCCTGGTTCAGGACGCGGACGAGCTTCTCGACCGCGGCCTCCAGGCGTTCCGGTGTATCATAGACACCCGCCTCGATCCGGGCACGGATAGCGGCCAGGCGCTCCGCCCGCGAGACTTCGCCGGAGACGAAAGGGACCACCGAAGCTGCCTCCGACGAGGCGGCATCGACACGCGGGGCCGAGCTGTCGCGGAGGGCGTCGCTTCCGGCATCTCCCTCATTCCCCGCCATGGGTCTCCTTCCCCCTGAATGACGCGCGGACGTCAAAGCGTCCGACGCGACTCCACGAGGATATCCGATCGGGAATTCGCCCATCAACGGGGTTTTCGGGCTGGAGCCCGCGTGGGAACGGGGGCCGCGGCCGGAGGTTGCCAGAAGTTCATCAAGCCAATGGTTGAGAGGGCGCATATCAGGCTCCTCGCAACCGTCCTGGTGCGAAATCGACGAGGAGGTCCATCGGAAGGAGTCACTGTCGGCGACATGCCGGGCGGACTCCTGATCCGATCCTTAAACCTCGCCTGCATCATGCTTTGTGACGTCGAAGGTCAATCCGTTTGACGCTTCGTTGATGGTAATAAGGATCGACACTTTCCCCCGGGGCGATCACCCCGCTTGAGTCGATTGCAGGAATTTCCGCCCAATCCCCCCGGATTTGTAATTTCTGCGGTCGGGCTTCGCCCCGCGCAAAAAAAAACGGAGCCCGACTGGCGGACTCCGTTTCCTGGATCGTCAATGGACCGTTCCGCTTACGCTGCGTCGAACTCGGAGATGCGGTTGTGCAGCGAGAACGGAGCCGACTGGTCGGCCGGGGCGTCGAGCCGGAACTGCATGATGTAGGCGTCTTCGTCCGTGTCGTCGTAGTGCGACCGGAGAACGCTGATCGCCCGGAAGCCCTGCGTGCGGAAGAAGAGCTGTCCGTCGAGATTCCGCTCCCGGACCTCGAGCAGAATTTCGTTCCGACGCTGCTGCGACAGTTTGTCGACCAGCCGGGTCACCATCTGCAGGCCGATCCCCTGGCGGCGGACTTCGGGGGCGACGGCAAAATTCAGAATGTGGAGCCGGGACTTGTGGAGTTCATAAATCATGAATCCCACGATCTGGTGGTTGTGCTCAGCCACCATCCCGATGCAGTTCCGTTGACGAAGACAACAGAGAAAGTCTTCGTCCGTCCAGGGGAACTCGAAGCTCGCCTGCTCGATCCGGAGGACTTCCGCCATATCACGACGGATCAGCCAACGAATCTGAACGTCCAACTGCTGATGTCTTTGAATGCTCATGATGGCCTCCTTGCCACCCATCGGCTTAAACCAATCTATTTTTTGATCGGTCAGGCGAGAGTGGAGGACATTAACAGAAACAGGAAAACGGGTGAAGGGAAAGAAAGATTGTCCCCCGGAAGCTCGGCAGATGCCGCCGGAGACAAGTCATTGCTCTTACGCCACACCAGCCCCGTCGTGATAGCAAGCCATGACGATCGACGAACATCCGCTCCGCCATCGTCCTCATTTGCTCCGTAGCACGGCCTCAGAGGTGCCTCACAGGTCGTGCTATGGAGCCCTCGAGCTTCGAGAGGCAAGCGACGAAGGGACGCCCCTGGAATCCAGTCTTTTGAAG
>JAEYWB010000615.1 GCA_023429275.1 Planctomycetota bacterium | reverse complement strand
TACAAAGTGGATGTCGGGGGTTCGAGTCCCTCATTGCCCACTTGCAAGTCACCACTCCACAACGAGTTGCATCTCGTCAAAGTGGATACGATTCGTGGACGCGATCTGTGGATTGGGGCGACGAACGGTACAGCGCGGAGCAGCCTTTAGCCTCGCGCGCCCTTCCGGCGGCTACGGGCGAGAAGCGAGTCAATTTGCCGGAAATTGAACTGTCCTGATGGGCTGCGTTTCGCAGTCGCATCACCAGGCACTCCGATGGGCAGTTCCACCTTGACGACGAGAGGACGGTCAATGTCCTCGTGAAGGCGCCAAAGGCGCCGCGGGCTGCACTCAGGTCGCAGGCTCCGAGCATGACCGCAGGCCGGTCCCACCCGGCACATCTTGGCTTTGCGAGCCTTTTCAATACGCTAGTGAATGAGGTCGGCCGCGCAGCCGCTCAGGCCCGCCGGCCTCGAGCTCGAGAACAGGTGGAACGCTGCCTGGAACGGCCTGCTCGGTCGAGGATAGACATCGAGCTGCAGCCAAGGCTCGGGAGTCCGAATGCAATACCCGGTTCGCCCGAATGAGACAAATCTGCTATTGTTGATGCGTCCCGGGGGGCCATCATCCGGGATCCCGCCCTCCCTCAGATGCCTGCCCCGCCGATGCTTAGCCTTTTCGATCATTCCACTCGGTTGTGTGATGGACTCTCCCGCCGCGAATGGCTCCGCGTGGGGGGGCTTTCACTGGCGGGGGTTTCGCTCCCGCGAATGCTGCAGGCTCGGGAGAAATCTGCTGCCGAGCGGAGAGTCGGCACTGCGAAGTCGGTCATCGTGCTCTTCGTTTCGGGAGGCTTTCCGCAGCACGAAAGCTTTGATCCGAAGCCTGAATCCCCGCGGGAGGTGCGAGGGGATTTCGGCGTCATCTCCTCGCGAACGCCGGGGCTGTTTGTTGGCGAGTTGATGCCGCAGATCGCGAATCTGACTGACCGCCTGGCGGTTATCCGTTCGATGGTCACCGGCGACAACGCCCATTCGACCAGCGGCTACCAGATGCTGACGGGTGTACCGCACGCTCCCCTCAGTCGTGAGAATGCGCCTCCCGGCCGCCCCAATGACTGGCCTGCCTTCAATGCCGTGATCCGGGGGCTTTGTCCGCCGCGCGACGGGCTCCCGTCCTCGATTGCGCTCCCTCGACGCCTCGCGAACAACGGCGGGCAGGATCCCTGGCCCGGAACCGATGGAGGACGACTGGGCCGCGCGTACGATCCGTGGCTGCTCGAATGCGATCCGAGCGCCGCGGGCTTCACCATGCCGGGGGCCGAATTGGCTGAGGGGCTATCCCAGGTCCGCCTGAACCGCCGGCTTTCACTCCTCGATCAGGTTTCGCAGAACCTGAACGCGCTGGAGGACCGCGCCTCGTCCGGCGCGTTCGATCTGTATCGGGAGCAGGCGATCTCGCTGATCGCAGGGGGGACGGGACGGGCGGCGTTCGATCTCGAACGGGAATCTCCCGAGGTCCGCGATCGCTATGGCCGCACCAAGTGGGGGCAAAGCGTGCTCCTGGCGCGGCGACTGGTTGAAGCGGGGGTCTCCCTCGTACAGGTGCATTCGGCTTCTGCCGACAGCAAACGTCCCAACGGCGGCGGTTGGGACACGCACGAAAAGCACAGCGAGAGCCTCAAGGGATGGCTCATGCCGGACCTCGACCGCACCTATTCCGCGTTGATCACTGACCTTGAGGACCGCGGCCTCCTGGACGAAACGCTCGTCTGTCTGGTGACCGAGTTCGGCCACACGCCGAAGTTCAACCAGCGTCTCGGCCGCGACCACTGGGGGAGCGCGTTCTCCATTGCTCTGGCGGGCGGGGGCGTGCGCGGGGGAACGGTACATGGCGCGACCGATCAACGGGCCGCACACCCGATCCTCGATCCAGTCCGTCCCGCCGATTACCTCGCGACGGTCTATCACTGCCTGGGCTTCTCTCCGGAAACGATGGTCCACGACCTGGAAGGCCGCCCGCTGCCGATCACGGCAGGGCAGCCGATTGAGGCGATTCTGTAAGCGTGCAGGAAGGGGCGAGAGCCGGCAGTCAGGGAGCGGTGAGGCGTTCCCAGTCGGTGAAGTCGCCGCTGGGGATGCGGGGGAGCGAGAGCGGCGCCACGTCGACGTACTTCTGGGCGGCGCCGCAGTTGTAGAGGACGACCCGGTCTTCCGCCTTGAGCCAGCCTGATTCGCGGAGTGCGATCGCCGCGCCGACGCAGGCCGCCGATTCCGGGCAGACGGACACCCCTTCGCTGGAGATCGCGAGTCTCATCCAGTCCACAATCCTCCGCTCGTCGACGGCGCAGGCCGTTCCGCCGCTTTCGCGGATCGCGTCCAGGATCATGAAATCGCCCACGGCGGCGGGGACGCGGATTCCGCTGGCGACCGTGGCCGCCGGGCTGAAGGTTTCGGCGAACCGGCTTCCCGCCTCGAAGGCCTTCACTATCGGGGCGCATCCGTCGCTCTGGACGGCGACCATTCGCGGGAAGTTGTCGGAATCGAGCCAGCCGAGTTGCCGCAGTTCCTGAAATGCCTTCCACATCCCGATGAGCCCTGTCCCGCCGCCTGTCGGGTAGAGAATGACGTCTGGCAGCTTCCAGTCGAACTGCTCGGCCAGTTCGAGGCCCATCGTCTTCTTTCCTTCGATGCGGTACGGCTCTCGAAGGGTGGAAATGTCGAACCAGTTCATCGCCTCCTTGCCGGCGCGGACGATTCGACCGCAGTCGGTGATCAGTCCATCGACGAGAAAGACCCTGGCTCCCGCCATGACCGCTTCGAACTGATTGATCCGCGGCGTATCGCTGGGCATGAAGACGTAGGCCTCCATGCCGGCACGGGCCGCGTAGGCCGCCATCGCTCCCCCCGCATTTCCGGCCGTCGGAATCGCAACGCGCTTCACGCCCAGCTCTTTGGCCATCGAGATCGCCAGCGCCTGGCCGCGGCTCTTGAAACTGCCGGTGGGGAGCTGGCTGTCATCCTTGATCCAGAGCTGAGACAGCCCCAGCGCCTCTCCCAGTCTCGGACAGCGGAGCAGTGGCGTCGTTCGCTCCCCCAGCGAGACAATCGAAGATTCGTCCCGGACT
Source organism: Planctomycetota bacterium (assembly GCA_023429275.1). Classification (GTDB taxonomy): domain Bacteria; phylum Planctomycetota; class Planctomycetia; order Planctomycetales; family Planctomycetaceae; genus Planctomyces_A. The sequence goes on along the minus strand of JAEYWB010000615.1, from coordinate 2,993 downwards.
GGAAGGAGTTCACGCCAACGCCAGAGATCCTCCCGGCGCCGAGTGATTTCGTCGCGGCTCACCGCCTTTCCGACAGCCGCGAGGTCATACCGGACCCAAAGGGGACGGTCCTTGTGTGTCGTGTAGAGCTGTCCCGGCTGGAAACGCGTTCCGTCGATGGCGCTTTCGAGGTGAGTCACAAACGATGCCGACACAGAGGCCCCGGCTCTTCTCGAGTGAGTACGTGGTGCGGACAGTGACCTGGCCAGATCAGGGTAAGGATGTCCGAGTCGCCAGATCATATCGGTCTGCGGCTTGAAACACCTCCGGGAGGCTCCGGCGGGAATCGACGACCTGAACCTTCCGATCGCCGAGCACCGTCAGCACCGAGCCGCGGATTTCCACCGCAGTCTTTTCGTCAATCGCGATGCCGAGGAGTTCGGGATAGGTCTCCACCAGGCGGACCACATCCTTGACCCGGTTCCGCTCCGTGACGTGGATATCGATCGCGCAGCCGGGCAGAAGGTTCAGGCCGCGTTCGTAACCCTCGGCCATGATCTCCAGATTGCCGAGCGGCGAGCCACGGACCATGTATTCCGCCTGGATTGCCGCCCCGGCGCTGCTGCCGCCGATGACGCCGTTCCGCTTCAGAACTTCATGGAAGAGCGGCTCCGCGCTCTCTTCGAATGCGTCGACGTATCTCCACTGCCGGCCTCCTCCGAGCCAGACGCCCCGTGCTTCCTGCATGGCTCTGCAGAAGTCCGGAGACCGGGCTTCTTCGGGAGTGCGATGATTCAGAACGGTGACTCGGCGACACCCCAGACGTTTCAGATGCTCTGCATCCCTGGAACCGCGGTTCCCCTGGGTGGGACTCGCGATCGGGATGACGACGATCGGAGCCGCCACGCCCCCCGCCAGTTCCACGAATCGCTGCCAGATCGAATCCGGGAGTTCACCGCCGCCACACGCCAGCAGCGTCCCGTGAGAGACCTCGACAGGCTTGTCCGTCCGGGCCGGAAACTGCGGTCCCAGGCGGGCGCTCGCGGCCCGGCTCAGTGCGATCAAATCGGCGGTCGACCCCGGCTTGTAACGCTGGAAGGCGACCGGCCGGTCTTTCGGGCGGGTCACCGATGCAGGGAGGCAGACCACGACGTCGGACTCACCGATCACTTCCAGGCTTCGACCGGTGGCGACCAGCGCCGTCCCGCCCGGGATTCCGACGCCGATCCGCCCAGGTGATGCCGTCAGTTGAGTTTCCAGGTCGCGATCCGGAGAGCCGGTCAAGAAACGGGTCGACACGAAAACCTTGTCGAGGATCTCGACTCCTGCGGAGTCCCTGCCGGTCTCGATCCAGACCAGGTCGAACTTCTGCAACCGGTCGCTCAAATCGGGAGTTGCCGCCGGGAAGACCTCCGCGGCCAGACGCGTCTTTTCGGCCCAGGCTTTAAGAGATGGCGGAGTGTCCTCAGCAGTAACGACCGCAATCGTCCCTCCCGGCACGATCCTGGAAAGGCGATCGAACACGGGATCCGGAACGTCGCCTCCGCCCCACCAGACGACTACGCCACGGTGAGGAGTGATGGAACCGGGGCGGGCTGTGCCGGAGGGTTGTCCGTTTGTCGGTGCATCTCCCATCACCCAGAGCGAAACGACCAAGCCAAGGATGGTGACGACGCGTTTCATGGAATCGACTTCCTGCTGAGTGGAGAAGACGGCACTCTGATCGCTGACGACGTCGTTCGTCTGGCGATCGCGTCCTGGAACATCGAGTTCCGGCGGCACCCGACGCAGCCAACGGGCCCCTCGTGTCGTAACGTCTGTTCCCTCGAGGGCCACCATCTGAAGTGCAGACAACCGGGCAATCAAGGGAAGACCGTCGACCTTTGAGAGAGACGGAAGGACGCTTGTCTCGCAAACGTTCAAAGTCGTCGGCGTCAGACAAGACGTTGCTGATGCGATCGGATAGGGTGGAAGCGCTTCCCGCCTAGTCGTCCCCCCGTTCTCAATCGCCTCGATCGGACATCCTCCGGAATGATCTTGCTGGTCTCTCGATGCCGCTTCGTGCTGCCGATCCTCGGATGCCTGCTTGTTCCGTGTGGTCCGCTTGCGGCCGCCGATCCGCCAGGTGGTTCAAACGTTGGCAACCTCGAGCGGACGTTCGAGCAACGAGTGAAGCCGTTCCTCGAGACGTACTGCCGTTCGTGTCATGGCTCCACGGAGCCCAAGGGGGAGTTCGACCTGACTCCGCTCGGATCGGCGGGCTCGGTTGGCGACGACCACAAGCGATGGGAACTGGTGCTTGACCGCCTTCGTGCCGGAGATATGCCCCCGGAAGAGGCAAAGAAGCAGCCAACCCAGGACCTTCGCCAGGAGGTCGTGGACTGGATCGAAGCGGCCCGTGCGGATGTCGGGGAGAAGAGTGCCGGCGATCCGGGCCCGGTTCCGGTCCGGCGGCTCAGCAACGCCGAGTACAACTACACCGTCCGCGACCTGACGGGGGTCGATCTCCTTCCGACGAAGGACTTCCCCGTCGATCCGGCCAATGAGGCGGGATTCGACAACTCCGCCGAGTCGCTCAGCACCTCCCCGGCGCTGGTCAAGAAGTACCTCGACGCCGCCCGCAATGTCGCGGATCACCTGGCCCTGACGGCCGACGGGTTCGTCTTCGCTCCCCATCCGGTGATCGCCGAGACCGACCGGGACAAGTTTTCGGTCAACCGGATTGTCGCCTTCTACAAACGTCAGCCGACCGACTTCTCCGACTATTTCTTCGCCGCGTGGAAGTACAGGGCCCGGGCCCGCCGCGGAGAGCCTGGGGCAACGCTCTCCGGCCTTGCGGCCGAAGCTCACATCAGTGCCAGGTACCTCACGACGGTCTGGGAGGTTCTGACCGGGACGACCGAACCGGCAGGGCCGATCGCTGCGCTGCAGTTCCTCTGGAACGAAATCCCGGACGACGCCTCGCCGGATGTCGCCAGGGGGAAGTGCGACGAGATGCGTGCGTTGATCGCCAG
>JAEYWB010000597.1 GCA_023429275.1 Planctomycetota bacterium | reverse complement strand
GGGCGGCTCTGGGCATTCGCCGCGCCTTCGCCGAAACCCGCCGCACGCCGGGGCATCCCCTCGCCGACTTCGAGATGGGGATCGGCATCGCCCACGGCCGGGCGGTGGCCGGCAAGATCGGAACGAGCGACCGCGTGACCGTCACGGTCTTCGGACCGGTGGTCAATCTCGCCAGCCGGCTCGAGAGCATGACAAAACAGCTCCGCGTCCCGATCCTCCTCGACGAGGCGACTGCCGACCTCGTCCGGAAGCGCTTCCCGAAGGATGAGGGGCGGACGCGCCGCCTCGCCCGCGTCCTGCCGTACGGGATGGAAAAGCCTCTGACGGTGACCGAGCTCCTCCCTCCACTCGCGGACTACCCCGACCTGACCGACGAGCACCTCGCCCGCTACGAGCAGGGGGTCGAGCACTTCATCGCCGGCCGCTGGGACGAAGCGTACCGCTGCCTGCACGAGATGCCCTCATCCGACCAGGCGCAGGATTTTCTGACGCTCCGGATCGCCCAGCACGGACGGACACCGCCGGGAGGCTGGAAGGGAATCGTCGAACTGCCGAAGCAGTAGACCAGGCAGTCGGACCTACGTCCGCGGCAGCAGCTCGAACACAAACTTGTGGATCTTGTCCACGCAGTGCGTCCAGTTCGACTCCCGCGTCCGCTCCGACGACTTCGGCGGCTGAAAGCTGTGGTCCCCTTCCCGGACAAAGTGGACGGTGATCGCGGGGGAGAGCGTGTAGCGTTCCACCTCTTTCTTGTCGCCGAACGTGTCGAGCATCCCCTGGAGGATCAGTGTCGGAGTCTGGATTTTCTGGACCGGCTCGAGCCTGAGCTCCCTGGGCTTGCCCGTCGGATGGAAGGGGTAGCCGAGGCAGATGCAGGCGGCGACCTGCATCTCGTCGGCAATCATCGTCGCCATTCGTCCCCCCATCGACTTCCCGCCGATGATGAGGTCTTCGGGGCCAAGCTCGTTGATGACGGCCCGCCAGGCGTCGAGCAGGACCGGCTCCTTGTCGGGCGGACGGCGGCGGCCGGTGACTCCGCGCTGTTCCATGTACGGGAATTCGAAACGGGCGACGAGGAAATCGAGAGCGGCCAGCTCCGTCGCGAACGCGTCCATGAACTCGTTTCGCATCCCCGATCCGGCTCCGTGGGCCAGGACGATCCGCCACTTGGAGCGTTTGCGATTGCCGTCGAAATGGATCTTCGGAACAGTCATTCGGGAAACATCGCTTTCAGGGAATCCGCTCGGGGGCCGTTCGACTGTGATCCGGTGCGGCGGTGGGGACGTTATTCCAACGAGTTCCCCGGGAACCGCAATGGGGAGGGGCTCCGATCGCGAGAAGCGGCGGAATCTCGAGGGCCGTCCGCCGCCGATCGGGGGACGCACGGCGATCGAGCTGGTCTCCCCCTGTCGGCGGGGCGTTCGTTATAAGGCGTTTCCATGGCCACGAACTACCTCCAACTCGACGCCGATCAGATCGTCGCCACGGTCGATACCCTGGCCCGGCGAATCAATGAGCGGTTCCCGAGCGCCGGCCTGGCGAAGGTCTGCGAGCAGCTGCTCTCGGTCGCCCGGCAGGCCAAGGTCCGGTCCGACGAGATCGCCCGGCCGATCTGGTCGATCCGGATCCTGACCGCGGGAGTCGTGATCGTCCTGGCGATCGGGGTCCTGTTCGCCGTCACGCTCAAGAAGATCAAGGTCTCGGACACCTCGATCGGGGCAGCGGAATTCATCCAGGTCCTCGAGGCGGGATTCAACGCGATCGTCCTGACGGGCGCATCGCTGTTGTTCCTCTTTACTCTCGACACCCGCATCAAACGCCGCCGCTGTCTGCAGGCGATCCACGAGCTCCGGGCTCTCGCGCATATCATCGATATGCACCAGCTGACGAAGGACCCGGAGCGGATTCTCATTCCCGGCTCCGACACCGCTTCGTCCCCGAAGCGGAACATGTCGCCGTTCCTTCTCAACAGGTATCTCGACTACTGCAGCGAGATGCTGGCCCTCGTGGGAAAGATTGCGGCGCTCTACGTCCAGAACTTCGCCGATTCCGAGTCGGTCTCGGCCGTCAATGACCTCGAAGACCTGACCGCGGGGCTCGCCCGCAAGGTCTGGCAGAAGATCATGATGCTCCAGGCGGTCCCGCCGCCCGATGAGACTCCCATGGAGTCGCCCCCCCGGTCACATGTCGAAACTCGCTCCGCCCCGGTCGAACCGCCGGCGGTCAGAGAACAGCCTGGCTCCGCGGCTTCGAGCCTCGGTGCGGCCCTCAGAGGCAAGGGATTGAAATGAACGGATTCGATTCGCTGGCTAGGAAAGGTTTCGGATTCGCCCTGCTGGTGGGAAGCGTCGCCGGATGCGGAGAGAAGCCGTCAGGCAGCCCTTCCGCACCGACGACCGCTCCCGCCCCGCTTCCCGCCTATGTCGATGCGAGTCCAGCTGGCGGAGCGGCGGCCGGTTCGCCGCGGGACGATTCTCCTCAAGAGCTTCCGTCTCCGCGGCCGGTGCCGATCTCCGCAGACGATCCGCCGATTGACGCCCTCTCCCTCTCGGCCTGGAACGAACTCCTGAGGCCCGATCTTTCGCCGGAAGCGTGGGAGACCGCCCGCCAGACGTTGCTCGATCGGTCCGCCGAGGCGGAATCGCTGCTCGTCCGGGAGCTGGCATCGGACGATCCCTACCACCGTGAGACGGCGGCAACGCTTCTCGGCCAGTCGGGAGTCCCCTCCGAGAAGGCCCGGCCCGCACTTCTGAAGTGCCTCGGGGACGATTCCCCCTTCGTCCGTGCGAATGCCGCGGCGGCGCTCGCCTCGGTCCCCGAGCATGCCGGTACGGTCGTCCCGGTGCTGACACGGCTGCTGCGCGATGACAACCCGCAGCTGCGAAAGATGGCCGCCGTCAACCTGGGATCGTTCGGAGTCGAGGCGGCCCCCGAGGTCGAAGCCCTGGCCAGCGTGCTCGACGATAAGGACGAAGAAGTCGTCCTTCCGGTCGTGCAGCTGCTCGGCCGGATCGGTCAGAAGGCGGAGCCGGCGATGCCGAAGCTGCAGCAGATCGCCTTCGAACAGGAAGGGGAGATCCGCAAGGCGGCGGAGTCGGCGATCGAACAGATCCGGGCCCCCGAGGCCGACAAGAACTGACGTGGCTCTTCGTCGTGTGATCGATATGCTTCGGTGAACTCTCGGCTGCGCCCCGAGGCGACCCCCAGTGATCGGCATCCACGACCCCGAGACCGCGACCGCATGGACCCTCTTCCCCTCCTGCAGGACCTTGTCAGCATCCCCAGCGTCAACCCGATGGGGCGCGACCTGAGCGGTCCCGAGTACTTCGAGACCCGGGTAACCGAGTACCTCTGCGCCTTCTTCGAGCGGCTCAAGGTTCCGTTCGAGACCCAGGAGATCGCCCCGGGACGGATGAACGTCGTTGCCCGGCTCGACCCGCCGGAGTCCGACGGCGCGATCGTCCTGGATGCCCACCAGGACACCGTCCCGGTCGACGGAATGACGATTCCCCCGTTCGAGCCCCGGCTTGACGGAAACCGCCTCTACGGGCGGGGATCCTGCGATGTGAAAGGGGGGCTCGCGGCGATGCTTGCGGCATTCGCGCGGTTCGCGGCCCGTCCTTCCGCCCTCCGGCAGAGCGTCGTCATGTGCTGCACGGTGGATGAGGAATACCAGGCGCACGGCGTGAATCGCCTCGTCCGTTCGTGGAGTCCGGAGGGAAGCGAAGAGGGATGCCGGTTCCTGCGGGAGCGGCCTGTCGGCGCGATCGTCGCCGAACCGACCGACCTCGACCTCGTCGTGGCCCACCGCGGAGCGACCCGCTGGAAGATCGTGACGCACGGCCGCGCCTGCCACAGCTCAGAACCGCAGCTTGGAGTGAATGCCATCTACCGGATGTCCCGGATCATCGGCCACCTCGAGGAGTACGCCGCCGCACTCCCGGGCCAGAAGCCCGCCCACCCGCTGTGCGGCCCGTCGACCCTCTCCGTCGGCCGGATTGAAGGGGGACAGAGCGTCAACATCGTTCCGGACCGCTGCGAGATCGAGATCGACCGAAGAGTCATTCCCGGAGAAGACTCGTACGCCGTGATGGACGAGCTTCGCGACTATCTCAAGAGCAAGGTGGACTTCGAGTTCGAAATGCTCCCCCCGTGGATCGTCGGCCTCGCACTCGGAGACGGAAACAACGGGCCGCTGGCCGACAGCCTCCTCCACACCATCACCTCACAGGTGGGACCGCGCCGCAAAATCGGCGTCCCCTACGGAACGAATGCTTCCCGCTATTCCGCCGCGGGCGTGCCGTCGGTCGTCTTCGGGCCGGGCTCCATTCGCCAGGCCCACACGAAGGACGAGTGGGTCCCGGTCGACGAGCTCAGGCAGGCCTCGAACATCCTCGAGAGCTTCCTCAGCCGCTAAGAAGCTGTTTCAAAAACCTCCGTTGCCACAGAGGACTCAGAGAGCACTCTGTGACCTCTGTGGCATCCCTTCGTCGCTACTGAGGAACGGACACGTCTGGTGTTTTTGAAATGGCTTCTCAGCGACGCCGCTCCCCCCCAAAAACTCAACATTGACGGCCCGCTGTCATCAACCCAGTGACAGCAGTTCCGCTCGCATTCGGTGACGCCCCCTATGAATTCCCGCGAAGCGATCCGTATCCACCTCGACCTCGCGGAGTCGGTCTGCCGCGGGTACCTCGAAGACCTCACAGACGAGGAGCTGCTCGTCAGGCCCTGCGCGGGAGCAAACCACATCAACTGGCAGGTCGGGCACCTCGTCGCCTCGGAACACCAGCATATGTGCCAGGTGCCAGGGAACGTTCCCCCCGGGCTGCCGGAGGGACTTGCGGCTCGCTACAGCAGGGAGACCGCCGCGCTCGACGTTCCGGGAGCGTTCCTCAAGAAGGCCGACCTCCTGGCCGCACATGCCTCGCAGCGGGAGGCGGCCCTGGCCCTGCTGAACGAGCAATCCGACACCGACCTCGACCGCTCCACCTCGGTCCCGTATGCCCCCACGGTCGGGGCGATCTTTTCGCTCCTCGGAAGCCACTGGCTCATGCATTCGGGGCAGTGGGCCGTGACGCGACGCCTGCTCGGCCGTAAGCCGCTCTACTGATGCCGGAGGGCAGGGGCGATGTCCTACTCCCTGGCCTTCGATGAGTGGAGCTGAACCGTCGCGTTGCGGCCGGCTCGGATCGCCTCGAACAGCTTTGCCGCCTTCGGCTCGAGCTTGTTGCCGTTCATCCGGACGAGGATCGTGATCGTATTCTCGGGGCCGCCGCGGCCTCGGCCTGCCAGCTGGATTTCACGGCGTTCCCGGCGGTTACCGAGAGCCAGCACGCGAAACGGACCGATGATCTCCGGCCCCGGCCCCGGCCCCGGGGTCGCGACCGACGGACGAGCAACGACTGGTGGCGAGGCAGCCGCCCCGCCCGAGGGACCTTCTTCGTTCGGTGGCTCCGTCCCCGGCGGAGTCGTCGGAGGAGTCATGGGCAGGGAGGGGGCGGAGAGGAACGCCGCCGTGGCGACTTCGAACGAGACGAGATCACCAGGATTGATCTGGTCGGGAATGACGCTTCGCGGGTCGATCGGCACCCAGCGAGCCACTTCGTTTTCGTTGAGAGTCGAGGCCAGGTCCTGCTGGACCGGCGTGACGAGGTCCATCTCGAGGATGATCTCGCCCCCCATATAGGGACGTGTCGCCCGGTGCCCGAGGACGGCATCCTTCGCACTCCATTGCGGGGCGACATGCATCAGGTTTCCGACAGCGACTCTCGGTATCTCGATTCGTTCGATGTGCTCTTCGGTGATGAGGTCGCCGACGTTCAGATGCACCGTCGGTCGAATCCCGATGAACGTGACCTGTTCCTGAAACTGGACAGCCCGCTGCAGGTAGAACCAGTTGCAGGCGGCCCCCAGCAGTCCCAGGACGGCCGCAAGCACAATACCGACGAGACCCTTCATGGGGCGTTACCCTCTGCGGACGGAGCGGCTTCCCGCGTAAAACCAACGCTCACTGGGCCGATGCCGGGGCTCGGTGCACTGCGGACCCTCCTTCAGCCAGATCGGCCCGGATGGTCTCGATGACATGCCTTTCCCCGTTCGCCAGCGGCAGCTCAGCATACCAAGCAAGGACTCTTTCGCCATTCGGATCGGCGGGGTCATGGATGACGACCGCGCCGGTGCCGGGGACCTCTCCGGTATCGCGAATCTCGGCGTTCCCGATGCGCTCGCGAACCGTCCAGTGGAGGTCGGCTCTCTGGAATCCGGTCTCGATCGCGTCGGCCGCCAGCGGCAGCGGGATCGAGGGAGCCCGACGTGCCAGCGCTCGCAGTCGGTCGAGTCGAGAGACATTCGAGCGGGGTTCGTCGGCGGAGACCGTCTTGTGAAAGACCTGCCACCCGGTGACCGACAGGACCGCCTCGTTGATCGGCTCGGGGAGATCGGCCGGGGCGACATCGGAAGAGGGGGTGCGGAGACTTTTCACGAACCGCGACACGGTCAGGACAAGTCCCACGGCGATGGCGAAGAAGAGGACCGCGTCGAGGATTCTCTGCGGAACACTTCGCCGCGCCGGCGTGCGCGAGGCGGCGTCCGGGGCGTGAGGACTCGGCTCGCCCTCAGCGGTCGGTCGGGAAGGCGGTGATGACGGCATTCTCTTCCAGGACGAGCTGCAGGAAGCGGCACGGGGGATGGTTCTTGCGGTCCCCCACCTTTCCGCCGAGGTAGCCGATCTTCCGCTTCATGTCGACGAGGTAGACCGTCCGGTCCCCCTCTTCCTCCTTCTTGACGGTCGGAGGGCCACGCTTCCGGGCGATCTGGTAAGCCTCGTCGATCACGGCGAGGATCTCCTCGCGATTCCCCAGGAAGACTCCGTGGACCGGCTTCTCCTTGTTGTCGCGGGCATGCTCCATGACGTGATCGAGACGATGCCCGTCGACACTGCCTCGGCTGTAAATCAGCCCCGCGGTCGACCGCAGTACCCCCTTGCGGACTTCGGTCAGCTCTCCGAGCTTCGGACCGGCACTGGGGCCGGAGGGGAGGGGAGTCCTGGATGGGATTCCCGAATCGGGCCGCGGACTCTTCGAAACGGAAGAAGGTCCGGGAGCGGGAGCGGGAAGAGCGGAGGTCTCGGGACCGGCGCGCGGAGGTATCG
>JAEYWB010000454.1 GCA_023429275.1 Planctomycetota bacterium | reverse complement strand
AGCTTGATCCGTCCGGCGTGGTTTCCGAGGTCCTTCGTCTCGGTCACAAGTCCGGACGGGCCGAGTGTGGCCAGGACGACATTGTTCGTTCCAACGGAGGCGATTTTGTCGTTCTTTGTCGTAAATGTCAGGTAGTGGTTGTTGAGCGCCGGTTTGTAGTCGGTGACCGACTTTGTCTCGACGTTCCAGATCTCGACGCCCTGCGACGTTCGGCCGGTCGCAGCCCACTTGCCGTCGTTGCTGATCGCCGTCGAAGCGACAAAGGCGCGGCGGTACGGCGGAAGGCTCTCTCCACGGGCGGCGAAGAAGACCACCGCCACGACTGCCGCCGCAACTCCGCTGCCGATACTGGCCGCCTTCTTCCAGGGGATCTCGCCGAGATTGGAAAAGGGATTGCCGAAGAGGCCGACCGTCACGTCGGTGAATGAGGACATGATCGATCGTCGGGAACCCGACGTCCTGGGCATGACCGTCGGCAAGGAGGCGCTGGAGGCCGAGGTCGTGGCGGCGACAGGCCTCGGCTTCGAGGTCCCGAGAAGCTCCGCCTCCGAACGCTTTTCGCCAAGAAGCGGCAGGGCCGTCATGACGGCCTTGCGGACGTCCGCCTCGGTGTCGTGCAGCATCTCGATCAGCCGGGGCGCCGCTTCCGGATTCCGGATCGCCCCCAGGCAGCTGACCGCTGTCTGTCGCACCCGGGCACTCGGGTCGAGAAGAAGGGGGGCGACCTTGGCGAATGACGTCCGCTCCTGGAGCATGCCGATCGCCTGGAGAGCATTGACCTTGACCCGCTCGGTCCCCGTGAGCGCGCTCTCGAGAGCGGGGATGGCGTGCTTTTGGCCCTGCTCGCCGAGAGCGAGTGCCGCGGCGGCCCGGACCTCGTCCGACCGGTCTGTCCGGAGCGTGTTCTCGAGGGATCGACGGGCGACGGGATCGGGGATCGGACCGAGCGCCTCGATCGCCCGGCGGCGGATCATGACGTCGCTCGATTCGAGATACCCGATGAGCGGTACGACCGACCTTCGGTCCTTGAGCGTGTGCAGCGCCTTGAAGATTCGCTGAATGAGACCGCGGTCTTCATTGGTGCGGACTTCCTCGTCGAGCATCTTGACGAGTGTCGGGACGGCGGAGTTCTGTCCGAGGCGGCCGATGGCCTCGGCAGCGATCACGACCATGTCACGGCTCGGGTCGACGAGGAACCTCTTCAGGGAGTTGACCATCGATTCATCGCCGCACTTTCCGATCGCCTCCACGATATTCTTCCGGACGTCGAGCGATTTGTCCCGGAGCGACCGGATGAGGAACCTGGCCGACTTGGGATCGGGATTGTCGCGAAGGCCTGCGGAGGCGTGGACACGCACGATCTCGTCCGGGTTCTGCAGTGCTTCAATCAGCGGGCGGATCACCTTCTTACTGGTGATCCGCGACAATCCCTCTGCAGCGGCCCGCTGCAGGGGCCGCGGTCCTTCCTTGAGGACCGTCACCAGAGAAGGAATCGCCCTGACTGACTGCAGGCGGCCGAGCGTCTCGATCGCCACGAACCGGACTGCGTCGGGATTGTCGGCCGAAATGAAGCGGGAGAGCTCGGTGGCGACACCTGCTCCATAGGTCGCGAGCGCCAGCATCACGCGAGTCCGATGCTCGGGCGAGGCCACCGCAAGAAGGAGGAAAGGCTGAACAGCCCGGAGATCTCCGAGCGCTGCAAGGGCCGTGATGGCGGGGGCAATGGCCGGAGATTTCTCCTCGTAGAGAAGCCGCATGATGTGCGGCAGCGCGGCGGGATCGCGCAGGCGCTCGAGGGCCTTGACCGCCTCCACCTGGAGCGTCGCCGGAAACGCCGAGAGCCGGGTCCGCAGCAACTCCGCAGCCCGCTCGTCTTCCGATTGTCCGAGGACCTCCAGCAGAGGTTTGACCCGCTCGCATTCAAACGGACCGGCCGTCGGAGAGAGGGTGGAAATCGCCCCCGACAGGCTTTTCCACTGCGACTTCGAGAGCGGCCTGTCCCAGGCCCGCTGGAGAAGAGGAGCGGGTGGCGCGGCTGTGAGCGCCGCCTCGACCGCCTGACGCACGGTGTACAGGGTGATGTCGACATCGGTCGTCGTGACCGGAACATCGGTGTCCGTCGCCTCGGCGGCGGGGGCGAGCGTCATTTCGCCACAGTTCGGACAGGCAACCGGCTGGCTTGCCAAAGCCCTCGGGACCCGGAACTCCGCAACGCACGAGTCACAGATCGTGAGGAGCTTGCTGGCCTCACCTTTCTGCCCCTTGACCTCGAATGACCGTGAGTCCGAAGGCTCACCGGATCCCTGTTTGTCCGCCGTTGCCGCGTTCGCCTTCCCGGCCGGTTGCAGATCCGCAGGGGAGGTCGGTCTCCGATCTGCCGGAGAAGTGCCGGCAGAGACCTCAGGCCTGGAGACGATATCGGTCTTTGCCGAAGCGGACCGATCCAGCGTCTTGACCTCATTGCTTGCCGGCGGGGCCGTGTTCAGTTCGAAGTCCGGCTTGTGAATGCCGTCCGCGTCGGAAACCCCCGCAAGGAGCTCACGGGGGCTGGCCTCCGGAGCCGAGCGAAACAGTCCGCTGATCGTCGATGACGCTCCAACGTGAGTCGTTCCACTCGACTCGTTTCCCGCTCCTCTCTTCTGAAGGACCATCCCGCAGTTTCGGCAGCGGGCCATGGCGGGAAAGGTATCGCCTCCGCACTGCGGGCAGGGAGCAGGAGTGTCGACATGCTCAGCCGGGACGGGGGGCCGTCCTCCACCGGCGCTCAGACGGTCGTCGTCCGGGCCGCTCCCGATCGGCGTCGTCTGAAACGCGGAATCTGTCTCGCCGCCAGCGGCAAACGGAGACGCGAACGTTCCACTCGCACCGCTACCTGAGTACGGGATGAGCGGCATCTCGGCCGACGACGTTCCGAGACGTTTTTCGGACTTGCTGCGAGGAGTCGCGACTTCGGCCGCGGCAATCCCTTCAGCGGCAGAAGGCCGACGATGCGCCAGGACCTCGTCGCCGACAAGCCGCGAATCGCTGTCGGCCGACGATGCGATCTCCGCTTGCGAGGACGCGCCGACCTCGGCGACCGGAGTCTTCATGTCTGGCGGCGAACCGCTCCGAAGATCGGACAGGGAGTTCGCGGCATCGTCATGCTGATCCGGGAGCGGCGTTGCACTCGCCGGAGCGTTCGTCACTGAACTCGCATCGGAGTCGAGCGTCAGGTCTTCGAAGATCTCGTGAAAGTCGGCGACACCCCGAAGGCTGATCTCTTGAGCGGCGTCGGGGTCATCCAGTTCATCAAGTTGAGCCAGGTCGCTTTCGCTGGGGCCGCTGTGAACCCCCGAGAACGGGCTCTCCTCGAAGATCGTCTCCGGCTCGCGGCAGTCCTGGGCCGGGAGTCGGCTCGGGCGATGAATGTTGAGCGGGTCGAGATCCTCGGCGCGAGGAACGGCGACCGACTCTCGAGGCGGCCCGGGAGGAGCTTCGCCGATCACCACGCGGGCGAGTTTGTCCGGGAGCTTGAGCTTGCCGCGTGTTGCGGCGATTGCCATCTGACGGCCGAGGGTGGCCTCGACTGCGTCATAGTATTCTCCCCAGGCCGCGTCGCCGAGGTCATGCCCCTTGACGGAAAGTTCCAGAAGCTTGCACCAGGCATGCCTGCCCGAGGCGAGTTCCGCGAGAGTCTCCGTGGAGGCCGTGTTGCGCTGGATCTCCCCCTCGAGGCGGACGGCGGCTCTCTGCAGGTCGTCGAGTGGACGGAACGCGGGATCCTCGGAGTGGACGAGCGCAATGATCGGATCGAGCACCCGCGATCGGACCTCGTGCGTGGAAAGTGCGGCGAGTGCAGTCTCGATCTCGGCGAGCGTGTCGAGGCCTTTTCGCGGCGAAACCGCCTTGCCGAGAGCCACCACGGATGACCGGAACTCATGGATCGCCGAGAGCGTTTTCGACGACGGGGCGATCCCCGTGGCTTCCAGCCGCGTCATCTCGAACTCGATCTGATGGGCGAGCGCGCGGCTGACTTTGCGAAGATGCTCGACAGTCGTTCGAAGCTGCGTGATGTCGGCCATGAGTCAATTCGGTCCTTGGCGGAAGGTCATCGTCGCCTGGCGACTTTGGTCACAAGGCGGGATGGGTCAATTTGCCGCGTGCGGCGGCAAACGCGACGTCCCGCCCGAAGAGAGCTGTCACGCTGTCGAGCAGCTGTTGCCATCTCTCGTCCGAGATGCTTTCGTCTTTGGAAATCAGGGTCAGCAGGTCGGCGGCTACCGCATTGATGCGTTCGCGATCGCCCCCGGGGGGATCGTTGATCTTGAAGCGGATTGACTCCAGAAGCCCCTCGCTGCCGGGGGCCGCAACCAGAGACAGGAGGATGTCGATGGGACGCCGCGCCGGAGAGTCCCCAAGCTCCGCGATACGCCGCTGAAAATGTTCGAAAGTTGGAGCGCCGACCGGAGCGGATCGCCCGGGCCACGCGAATTCGCAAAGCGCGATGTATCTCTGCTTGTAGGCTGCCATTTCCTGGTGCGTCGCCGCGGAAAGTGGACGCCCTGATTCCACGAGAGCCGGAATCTGAGAACGAACCCTGGCACTGAGTTCGCGGCCTCTCTGCCGAAAGCCGTCGAACGCCCGGGCGAGTTCTTCTAAGGGGGGAGCAGCCATGATTCAGATCGAAGAGGTCGGAATGGACTGAGCGTGGCAGTCGGAACAGGGGACGCATCATCCGACAGGAATCGGCCAGCGTGAGACGATGCCCCACGGGGAGAGCGAGCCCGGAACACAAGAAGGCCGGACAGTCCGGAGGACTGTCCAGCCTCGCTCTTGTCGAGCCGATCACGCAGTCAGAGGTGACTACTCGAACTTGGCCTTGGCGATCGTCTCGATCTTCTTGATGCTCGGGCCGCTGTAGACTTCGAACGGAGCGAGCTCAACGTCCGACGAGGTGTACCCGTCGTCCGCCGCGCTCCCCATCGTTCCGACCGGGAAGCCGGGATTGAAGAACGAGTCCCCGTTCTTGTCGACGGCCTGCTTGACCGAGCCGTCGGCGAACAGGAGGTTTCCGGTTCCACCCTTGGATCCGGAGCCGTGGACGGCATACCAGTCGCGGGTGTCCTGGAGCCACAGGAAAGTGTCGGCGCCCGCATTTCCGGGGTCGTTCGGGGTCGGAAGGACGTCATCACACCACGCACAGGTAGACGTGCCGTCGCCAACCGTGATCTTGGCGGCATTGGTCAGCAGGACGACCTTGTCTCCATCCCAGTAGGCCGGCCCATCGCAGGACGTCTCGGTGAGACGAGTGTCCTTCGGGGCGTTCGGCAGGCCGTGAGCGAGAGTCGCCTCGTTGATATCGCCGGGGGCCGCGTCGCCGAGGAGAGGGATGTTGCTGCTCGGAATCGGGCTCGTGGTAACGTCGACCAGCGTGAGCGGGCCGATGGCGCCGCCGAGACCCTTGACGTCATTCGTGCTCGCCGTCGGGTTTCCGCTCGCGATGACCGAGTTGTTCGTCCCGTCGTTGACGAGCTTCACACCCGACCGGACCATGAACCAGCTCGTGGCGTAGTTGGTGCCATATCCGGCATCGAGGACATTCTGGATGAGCGGGGCACGAGTCGCTCCCGGCATTTCACCATTCCACGCGGTGGTGCCGTCGGAGATCAGCTTCTTCGGATCCGCTTCGTTGAGGCGGCTGGCGAGTTCCGTCGGAAGCTTGCCCGAGCCGGAGGTGTCCGTGCCGAACATCTCGTTGACCTTTTCGCACACCTTGAGCGGGTTCGACGGGCAGAGCATCTGCTGCGGAAGACCGGAACCGCTGTTGACGATGTCGGCCACCCACCCGTAAAGGGCTGGGTTACCGTCACGGTTGTAGTCGTACGCTCCGGTGCACAGACGCCCCTGCGGATCGGTCTCCGCACGAATGAAGAAGGCCTTGCCGAAGTCTTTCAGGTTGTTCTTGCACTGCGCGTTCCGGGCGGCTTCACGGGCGCGTTGAACGGCCGGAAGCAGGAACGAAGCCAGGATCGAGATGATGGCGATGACAACGAGCAGTTCGATCAGAGTGAAACCACTCCGAACGTTGCTCTTCACGAAACGACGCTGCATGAAACTCTCCTCATGGGGACTTCAAGGCGTGCGCCACAGTGCAGCAAGGCTGCACGCCGATATCACGACCCGCGAAGCAACATGCCCGCGGGAAAACTCCAACTTCGTTGCCCTGGAACCACGTCAGCTCGAAACAAAGCGTTCGAAACCGCTGCCCCCCCAGCAATCGATCGTCCTGTATTGATCCGGTTGTCGGATCGATGGGTGATCGAATGAATCTCAACTTGAACAGGGAGATTGGACCGTTCACGAATTAAGCGATCAGGAACCGAGTGTGAATGTTGCGGGAATACAGGCCGAGTTCGCCCTCTGGTCTGTCTCATCATGTTCCCGGGGGAATTCATCCTGATTGCCTCGGTCCCCGGCTTGCCACGACGTCGTTCCTTCCCCCGGTGCGGGCCGCCCGTTCGACCGAATTGCATTTAATAGGAAAGGCCGGCAGACCTGCCGCGTTAACTCGCTGTTAAAGCCGGTACAAGCCTCTTGTGCAGACGCTGACCGCCCTGGGAAAATCCTCTGTTCGATAGGGAAGCCTGACTTGGGCTGCACCACCACAGGGCTTCGTGGCGGGCAGACTGGAGACGCCGCATGACGTTGCCATCCACATTGACGAGCACCAATCTCAGCGGTCAGACGATCGCCGGGGGGCGGTATCGCGTGGAACAACGGCTTGGAAGCGGAAGCATGGGCCATGTCTTCCGGGCCAAGGATCACAATCTCGAGACCGAGGTGGTCATCAAGGTTCCGACGCTGGCCCGTCTCGAGATCGACGAGTTCCGGAACCGCTTCCTGCAGGAGTCACGCTTTCTCGTCAAGCTGACTCATCCGCACATCGTCCGCATCCTCGATGTCGGTGAGCACGGAACGGTCCCGTACTTCGTGATGCAGTTCATCGGGGGCGGAAGCCTCGAGACCCGGATCTACCCGATCGCCGGGAGGTCGACCCCGCAATCGCTCGCAAACGTGGCGGAGTGGCTCCCTCGGATGGCGGATGCTCTCGATTTCGTCCATGGCCGCGGGTTCATCCATCGGGACATCAAGCCCGCGAATATTCTGTTCGACGAGTTCGGCCACGCCTACCTGGGCGATTTCGGTCTGTCGCGGCTCATTCACCCGGATGAGGACAACAGCCGCATGACAGCGGCCGGAGCGGTGGTTGGGACACCGAACTACGTGGCGCCGGAAGTCGTGCTCGGCAAGAAGTATGATGGCCGTGCCGACCAGTACTCCCTGGCGATGACGGTCTACGAGGCGCTGACCGGGACCGCGCCGCTTGAAGGTCCGTCTCCCTCTGCGACGATGGTCAATCAGACCAGCAAGATGCCCTTTCCTCCTTCGCGACATAATCCGTCCGTTTCAGCCGAAGTGGACGCCGTAATCCTCCGAGCCCTGGCGAAGACGCCGGCGAAGAGGTTTCCGAGTTGCACGGAGTTCAGCGGCGCTTTCCTCGCGGCGGCGGGACTCTCTTCCCAGTCGTCGGCCGAGATGCCGCTGACCAGCGCCACTCATGTCGCAGCTTCAAAACCGGGGTCGCCGAAAGCGTCGAGCGATGCGAAACGCCAGCCTTCGTCATCGCGGAGCATGGCCCTCACCTCTCCTCCCGTCAGGGAGTCGGGCCGCAGCACAGTCGCCGGGTCTGGCGAGACTCGGATCACGCCCTTGCCAGCGAAGTACATCGTCAAGAAGAGCGTGAAGATCCGTCATGACGGCTCGGCCCAATGCCCCAAGTGCAACCATCTCCTCCGGCTCAAGAGGAAGCATGCGGGCCAGAAGGGGCAGTGCGTCAAGTGCCAGGGACTGCTGATCATCTCCAGGGATCTCCGCGAGGTGAAACACGTCATTCTCAACAAGCGGGGCGGGGCCGGCCTGACGGAAGCGGATTTCGCACTCGCCCTGGGGAATGAGCTTTTCGGCTGGAAGCTCCCCGCGATCGTCGCGATGACGATCGCGCTGATCACGATGGTGACGGTGCTGGTCTCCGTGGCGGTCATCGGCTTCCAGGCCGCCAAGGATCCGGAGAAGGACAAGAAGGAGCGTCTTCTTCAGAACAAGGCCAAGGATCTGGAAGTCAGCAAGCGAAAGAACTAGCGGACCGGTTCACCGACCTCGGTGTCGTGTGACGGCACGGATGGGAAGTCGCTCCGATCGAGGGCGAACTGAAGATGAGAATTCTCCCGCCGGCGATCGGTCTGCGCCCGATGGCCCCTCACGCGGCACGCCGGATCGCCGCCATCGGCGACATCCGGGCCGCATACCACGCGGGATAGAGCCCTCCGAGCATCCCGAGCCCGACACTCACCGCCAGTCCCAGCAGGATCAGCTCCGGGCCGGCATACAGGTGCAATCGCTCGGGCCAGATGGCGTTGAGGATGTGGGTCACTGTATAGCCGGCAACACTTCCCAGGAGCCCGCCGATCCCTCCGAGGAGGCCGCTTTCCAGCGTGATGAGCTTGAGGATGTCCCCCCGGGACCACCCGTTGGCCCGCAGCACCCCGAACTCGATCGTCCGCTCGGAGACGCTCATCAGCATCGTATTCACGATGCTGAGTCCTGCGATGACGAGGCCGATCGTCGTCATGATCGCCAGGAAAAGATTCAGGTCGCCGCTGAACTCATTGAAGCGTTCCGCCCAGTCGTCCGCGGACCTCAGCTCGACCGAAGAGGGGAGTGACTTCGTCTCTGCCACCTGCGGGGCCTGCGAGACCGACTTGTCTGGCGCACCGGCGGTGGGCGATGAGGCTACGGTCGCCGATGAATTCTTTCCGGATTTCAGCCAGAGGTCGATGGCGGTCGCGAGTTCCTGGAACGGGTTCGCCCCGGGACGGGAGCTGAACAGCGATGACTGCCAGTGGGCGACTGATCGACCTCGAAAGCGGTCTTCGACGCTCTTTATGAGGGGCTTGTCGGCCACCGTTCCATCCTGCTCGATGTAGAAGCCGCAGACATTCTCCGGGGGCATGCGGATCATCGTGCGGCAGGTGTTGATGTCGCACAGGACGTTGACGTCGAGGAGCAGCGATCCGCACTCATAGATACCGACGATCAGCATCGGATCGCCGTTGATGGAGATCGCGTCTCCGACTCCCTTGCCGAACTCGTCTGCGATCGGCTTGCTGACGAGGCACCGGTTCGTTCCGCGGTCTCCCGGTTCCAGAAACCGTCCCTCCTTCATCTTGGAGCGAT
Organism: Planctomycetota bacterium; assembly: GCA_023429275.1. Taxonomy (GTDB): domain Bacteria; phylum Planctomycetota; class Planctomycetia; order Planctomycetales; family Planctomycetaceae; genus Planctomyces_A. The sequence goes on along the minus strand of JAEYWB010000454.1, from coordinate 547 downwards.
AGACGTCCTTCTTGAGTTTCAGCCGGGTCTCGATATCGAGGCCGATCAGGAATCTCGGCGGGCTGATGATGGTCTTGTCTTCGATGAGATTGATCCGTCCCATCACCTCGGCGTTGACGACCGCCACGCCGGGCACACTGGCAATCTCTTCTTCCCAGGCGGAGGGAATCGAGGAGAAGAGAGGGAACGGTGCCCCGCGCTGCTGCACGAGAATCCCGGGAATCATCTCGAACGTCGAGCTGACCAGGCTCTGGATTCCCCCGGCGATCGAGAAAAGCCCAACCATCCCGGCGATGGCGACGGTGAGGCCCAGGATGGAGAGCGCCGATCGGACCGGACGGCTTCTCAGGTTGCCGAAGGCAAAACGGAACATGAAGGAAGGGGGAATGAAGGGGGGCGGATCGGCGAAATCATCGAGCTTTCCAGTGTACGGAGGGCCTCCGGCCGCCGCACTGAGCCGGCTCCTTTCTTCCCGCCGGGAACGGCCGGTTTCGCCTCCGGAGGACCGGACAAGGGGCGACGGACGGGGCCGCAGCCTGATTTGATG
>JAEYWB010000447.1 GCA_023429275.1 Planctomycetota bacterium | reverse complement strand
CAGCAGATCCTGGCGAGAGGGCTCGGCGGCGCGCCGGGGGAGGCGCGGATGTCGAGGTTGCTTGAGCGGCTTCCCAGCGAGAAGCGAGTCCCCCTTGGGGCGGCCCGCACGCATGTCCTCTGGCTCGTCCGGCAGGTGGCCCAGCTGATGCGCCTCGCGAGGATGCAGAGCAATGACCTCTCCTCCTGCCTCAATGCCCTGCTTCAAGGAGCCGACGGAGGCGCGGGGGGCGGTTGGGGAGGAACCGTCGTCGAGCGTTACGACGGGCGGGGGCTGAAGGCGAACACCCCCCGGGCCACATTCCTCAACGATCGGTGCTGAGCCATGCTCGAGTTCGACATTGCCCTCTCGGCGCTCAGGGCGAGCCAGCGCGGTCTGCAGGTGACGGCCAACAACCTCGCCAACGCGGCGACTCCCGGCTATCACCGCCAGCAGCTCATCCTGACCGAGCGGAGTCCGATCCAGGTGAACGACCTGATGCTCGGCACGGGCGTCGACGTCGCCCGGATCGCGCGGGCCCGGGACCTGCTGACGGAAATGACGATCAACGGCGCCTCCTCCCAGCAGGGGATGGCCGAGGCCCGTATGGAGGCCCTCAAGAAGCTGGAGTCCCTCTTCAACACGGGAGAGGGGAGTGCCCATGCGACGCTCCAGACCTTCTTCAACCAGCTCGATCAGCTCGCGACGAACCCCGCCGACATGACGATCCGCCGCGGCGTGATCCAGGGGGCACAGTCCTTAGTCGGGGCGGTGAACGACATCGCCGAGGGGCTCGACGACCTCGAGACGAACCTCAACAGCCAGATCGACGACACGCTCGACCAGATCAACAACCTGACCTCCCAGCTCGCCGAGCTGAACCGGCAGGTCGGACTCGTCCTCGGACAGGGGGGGATGCCGAACGACCTGCTCGACAAGCGGGATCAGCTCCTTGGAGATCTGTCGAAACTCATCGACGTCCGGAACGTCGAGGGGTCGGTTTCGGACTCCGTCACCTATCTGGCGGGAGGAGGGGCGATCTTCTCGACAGTCCCCGTCTCTCTCGGCCGGACGACGCTCGAGGATGGAACCACCGCGATCGTGCGGATGCCAGGTTCCGTCCCCCTGACGATCCCCACCGGCCGGCTCGCGGGGCTTCTGGAAGCCCGGAACGAGCTTGTCGGGGAGGCGCGCAGCGAGCTGACGAAGTTCACGCAGACCTTCGTGCAGGCGATCGACCAGGCTCACGCGACCGGTGTGGGCCGCTCGGGGCCGCTGTCGCGTGTCGACGGCTCACGCGGAGTGAAAGTCATCGGCCAGCCTCTCGGTCTCGCGGGGACGGCGTTTCCGGTCACAGCGGGCGATCTCTATGTCGGCGTCACCAACCTGCAGACAGGCGAGCGGACCGTCGAGAAGATTCCCTACAACCCGGCGGTCGACCGGCTGGCCGACATCGCCTCGAAGCTGAGCGCGATTCCGCATGTGCAGGGTTTCGCCCATGGGGGGGACGGAACCCTGTCGATCGTGACGGAGCCGGGTTACGGGATCGACTTCTCCGGCCAGTATCCGACGACTCTCGATCCGGTCACCTGGACGGGGACCAGTACCACCGAGCTCTCAGGTCAGTACGCCGGTGATGCCAATGACCAGTGGACGTTTACCGTCAACGGCAGCGGCCGGGTCGGCATCGACTCGGGGCTGACCGTCGACGTCTTCAATGCCCACGGGGAACGGATCAGGACGGTCGAGATCGGCGCGGGATATTCCCCGGGGAGCGAGCTGGAGATCGCGGACGGGGTGAAGATCCGGTTCGGAGCCGGGACGGTGGCGGCCGGGAACTCCGGCACGGCCCACATGGCGAAGACTCCCGACACGGGAGGCCTCCTCTCCGCGCTGGGGCTTAACAGCTTCTTCACCGGCAATATCCCGGGCAACCTCGCGGTCCGCAACGACCTGGTCCTCGATCCGGCGCAGCTCGCCGCCGGGGGATCCTCGGCGGTCGGAGACAACACCGTCGCCAAGATGCTCGCGGCGACCCGGAACCGGGCGATGTTCGAGGGATCGCAGACCCCGGCCGAGTATCTCGCCCAGTTGACGTCCGTGCAGGCTTTTCAGTCCCAGGATGCCCAGCAGCAGGTTTCCAACATCCAAGGTGTGGCGGAACGCCTTCAAGCCGAACGGGACAGCCTCTCGGGTGTCGATACCAATGAGGAGCTGATGCAGATGCTGACGTACCAGCGGATGTTTCAGGCGGCGTCGCGGTTCATGTTGACGGTGAACGACACGATGGCGGAGCTGATGCAAATCGTGCGGTAGCCTGTTGTTGCAGAAGAGGTTTGCCACAGAGGACACAGAGATCTCCGAGGACACGCGACGATTGTTCGATGGATGAGTCTCCCGAGGCTCATCCGGACGAAGCGTTTCTCTGTTCCCTCTGTGGCGGATTCCAAATTATGTGGGTTGGAGAGTTCGGCAGGAATCGCCGAACCGCGCACGAGCAGCTCGCTGCGCTTCAAGGAGGGAGAGACGTTTCGTGGCGTTCCGTGTGACACAATCCGGCCTGTACTCCACGGCGCTGCAGACGCTCCGCAGGCAGACGTCGTCGCTGGGGAAGCTGCAGACGCAGGTCCTGACGGGCAAGACGATCGTCAATCCGTCCGACGACCCGATCGGCTCGCGGACGATCGTGCTGCATAAGTCGGTTCTGGGAGCGCTCGATTCCCGGATCACCTCCATCAAGACGGCCCGGAACCTCCTGTCGCAGAGCGAAGTCCAGCTCACCGAGGCGCAGGACATCTTCGTCCGGGCCCGCGAGATCGCCCTTTCGGCACGGCAGTCGACCGACGAGACGGAGATCCGGACGCTCGCGACCGAGGTCGACAGGATGCTCGAGCGGCTGCTGTCGCTCGCCAACTCGAAGGACCAGGGGCTCTATCTCTATTCGGGGAACCAGTCGACCACCCCGCCCTACACGCTGGAAGACGGCAAGGTGACGTACAACGGCGGCGGGATCGGTGTGTCGGTCCCGTCGGGAGACGGCGTCGAGCTCCCGATGCTCTACGTTGGGTCCGACGTCTTCCAGGACACGATGCGCGAGGGGACCGAGGTCTTCGGAAAGACCGGTCTCAAGATCGGCAACGGAACCGACAGCGGCGTCGGACACGCCGCCGTCCAGATCACGCACACCGCTACGACGTTCGCCGCGGGGTCCGGGGTCCTTTCCGGCGCGAGCGGCGCCGCCGATGACA
>JAEYWB010000443.1 GCA_023429275.1 Planctomycetota bacterium | reverse complement strand
GGGCAGGGCTGACCGGCGACGGAGCCGATCCAGACCTCTCGGCCGACGGCCTCTGCCGGTCCCAGTCGGAACGCTGGGGACAGAAGTCCGCCGCCGAACAGAGCCTTAGCAACCAGTCCCGCCTTGGCGACGACCAGCTCGCCCGGATGCGGAGCCTCTGGTCGGTCATGCGGATGTGGATGGAATGGACCTACGCCTGGAATCGCTGGCAGGAGTTCCATCAGGCCGGCGGCAGCAGCCCGACACCGCTGCAGTAGCCCGGGAAGCTCGGTCAGACTGATAAGCCCGCACGCGATAGCGTCCGGCTCCCGCGAGAATCGACCCGTCGAATCGGATGCTCCCTGCGAGGGACCGCCCCGTTGAACGTGGCCGACGGGTGTGTGCGCGATTCGGCAAATCCTCGATACCGACCGGATCGGCTCGCTTGATCCCCGGCCGGCAAGGCCATCCGTTGGCCGGAGGAAACCCGATCGCAGGACGATCGACGGGTTCCCGCCGGGCGGCGACACCTCTTCCCACAACCGGCAGAGGACCGCTCATCTTCCCGCCCCGAACCAGCTCCTATCTTCCGAAACTGCTTTTCGGGTAAAGTGTTGCGAGGAGCGTGCCTCGGAGAATATGGGCAATTCTCACGCTTGCCCGGAATGTCCGTGATGTTTTCTCCCGGCCCCCGCCTGTCTGGTCAGCGAGACCGCTCCGACTCAAGACGAGGCCGTCATGTTCGATCCGTGCATCCTGTTCACGATCCTCGGAGGAGGGCTCGGGATACTCGTCTACTTCCAGGTCGCCATTGGACGACTGCAGAGGGAACAGTCCAATAGCTCCGACGGAATCACGCGGCACCTGCGAAAGCTTCAGCAGGGGCTCGACGCCCAGCAGGAGATGATCCGGCAGATTCTCCTTCGTGACCAGCCGCCGATCAGTCGACCTCCGGAGCCTCTCCGCAGTCCTTCGTTCGATCCCGAGCTGGCCCCGGCTCCCGTCGCACCGGCGGCGACCGACCTCCCCGTCGCGACGGCTGAAGAGGTGGTCGAGCTGACTGAGATGGCGGAACCACCCGCCGGCCCAGCCGTCACGCCGCTCTCTGCCGAGCCTCCTGTCAAAGCTCCCACCGCCCCTCCCTCCTTCGTCCCGCGTCGCGAACGGAGTACCAGCATGGAACGGATCCGCGAGAAGCGACGTCCCCATCACGCTTCGTCGCTCGCCGACTCGCCCGAATCCGAATCGACTTCGCCCCCAACCCCTGCCGGCACTCCGGCCGAACCGCAGACCCCCTGGCCACGGCGAACCACGACTCCCCCGGAGTCGGCGACACCCTATTCCCGGTCCGATCAGGCGGAGGCCGAAAGAACGCCAAGCCGGTTCGAAGCGGACGCGGCCAAGGCGCTCAAGAAGATCTGGAACTGGATCGTTGTCGGCGAGGACCACATGCCGAAGGGGGTCTCCTTCGAGTATGCCTTCGCCAGCCAGTGGCTTCTGCGGATCGGGATCGTCCTGGTCGTCGTCGGAATCGGCTTCTTTCTCAAGTACTCCATCGACCGGGACCTGATCACGCCGCTCGGACGGGTCGGCCTCTCGGCCATGGCCGGGCTCGGCCTTCTGACGGCCGGCACGCGGATTCTCGGTGGCAAGTTCCGAATCTTCGGGCAGGGACTGATGGGGGGCGGGATCGCGACCCTCTACTTCACGGTCTTTGCCGCCGCCAACTTCTATCAACTGATCGATCAGCAGGTCGCCTACGGACTGATGATCGCCGTCACGACTCTCGCCGGACTGATCGCCATCCGGTTCGACGGAAAGCTCGTCGCCATCCTGGGAGTGCTCGGAGGCTACGGGACACCCGTGATGCTCTCGACAGGAGCGGCGAACTTTCCGGCCCTGTACGGCTACATGACGGTCCTCGGAATCGGCGTCCTCGGGATGTGCTTTGCGAGGCAGTGGCCGCTGCTCCACTACCTGGCACTGGTCTGCAACTGGGTTCTGGCGATTGCCGCGCTCCGGCAGTACACCCCCGGGAACTTCTGGCAGGTGCAGCCGTTCCTGATCGGGTTCTTCGCCCTCTTCTCGACGATGGTGTTCGCCTACAACGTCCGGACGCGGACCCGGTCGAACCTGCTCGATGTCCTCGTGCTGTTCGGGAATGCCACGGTCTTCTTCGTGACGTCGTACCGGCTGGTCGAACAACACGCCGGGCGCGAATGGACGGCAGCACTCACCCTCGGCCTCGCGACGTTTTACACGATCCACGTCTACTTCGGCCTCGCCAGGAAACTCCTCGACCGCGAGCTGATGCTCACCTTCATCGGACTCTCGGCGTTCTTCCTGACGATCACGCCGCCGCTCCTGCTCTCGAACGCCTGGCTGACCTGCACCTGGGCGGTGCAGGCCCTCGTCCTTCTGTGGATCGCGACGAAGCTCGACAGCAACTTCCTGCGGCAGCTCTCCTACGTCCTCTACGGCATCGTGCTCTATCGGCTCGTCGCCCTCGACCTGCCCGGCCAGTACGGAGGGGCGAACTCGTCCGTCGTGCTTCCCGCAGACCTTCCGATGACGGACTACCTGCGAGGCCTCCTGAGCCGCCTGATGATCTTCGGCGTCCCGATCGGCTCACTGGGACTCGCCTCCCGCCTTCTCAACCGATCGACGGCCTCCGCCGGAGGCTTGGCGGTCGAACGGGAGACCGACACCGCCGACCTGCTGCCGCAGAAGTCGGCGGCAATCACGCTCCTCGTGCTGGCGGCGGGAGTCCTGTTCGTCTCCCTCCACCTGGAAATCTTCCGCTCGGCCGCCTACTTCGTTCCGGGCTTCCAGCTGACCGCCCTGTCACTCCTGTGGGTCGCGGCGTGCGGCTTCCTCACCCTGCAGTTCCGTCGATCCGAGGACCCGATCTTCGTCACCATCCTGGGTCTGTTCGTCGCCACCCTCCTCGGGAAGCTGATCTTCTTCGACATCCCGTCGTGGGAGGTGACCGGACGCCTCTGGTACGGAGGAGCGTACTCCTTCCGTGAAGCGGCGTTCCGACTCATCGACTTCGGTGCGATCATCGCCCTGCTGACCTGGGCCGCAGCCGCGCTCGGTAGGACGAAAACGGCGGCTGACCACCGCGGCCCCTTCGCGATGCTTTCGGTCGGAACGCTGTTCGCTTTCACGAGCCTCGAGCTGAACAGCTTCCTCCACACCTACCAGGAGGGACTGCGGTTCGGAGCGATCTCGATCCTGTGGTCCCTGTTCGCCCTCTCGTTCGTGCTGATCGGCATCCGCAAAGACCTCCGCGGGCTGAGATATGCCGGCCTCGCCCTTTTCGCGATCGTCGCCGGCAAGGTCTTCCTCGTAGACCTGGCCCGGCTCGACGCGATCTACCGGATCGTGGCATTCATCGTCCTCGGGATCCTGGGCCTCTCGGGTTCGTTCCTCTACCTGCAGTACCGCCAGTCGTTCGTGACGTCGGACGACGAGGCCCTTCCGGAGGAGACATAATGCCTCTCACAACAATCCGGACCGGCCTGGTCG
>JAEYWB010000360.1 GCA_023429275.1 Planctomycetota bacterium | reverse complement strand
CCGTTGAACAGCAGGGCGTCCCGCAGCGGCCGCTGCCCGACCGGTGCCGGGGAAAGCTTCCATTTTCTCAGGCGGTCGTTGATCTGGTACATCGCCCGGCGGCGATCGAGATCCGGCGTCCGGAATGTGATGCTGAACGAGATCGAGACCTCGTCGGCATTTTGCACCCAGTGCGGGTAGGTCACCGGGAAGTGCAGGCCCGCTCCCGGCTGAAGGTCGAAGGTCCAGCCCTTCTCTTCGAACCAGTCGTGGTACTCCATGTTCCGCCCGCGGTCGCAGTAGAAGTGCTCGAGCTGTGTCTCGGGCAGCAGCTTGCGGTCGCGGCCATCGTACAGGTGAACGATTTTCGAGCCGCGGATCTGCAGCAGGAAGTTGTGCTCGGGATCGATGTGGATCGGCGTCACCGAGCCCGGGCTCGTCAGGAAGATGAAGGCCTGCGGGCTGCACATGCCCGGGGCGATCGCCTCGGAGTGCCCGGCGATCTCGGCCATGCACTCGTCGAGGAGGTCCCGGTAGGCCGGATCGCGCTGGACATGCTTGAGCACGAGCCACGACTTGCACTCGGCGATGCGGCGGATCGTCTCTTCGGGAGAGAGTCCGTTGGCCGGCGTCTTCTCGTGCTCGATGCTCCTGGGGATCTGGCCGGCATTGTACTCGATGCACGACTGTGGCAGGTCCTGCGCGAGCTTCAGGAGCCGCTCCACCTGAAACAGGGGGTGCTGGCCGAGCGAGTGCCTGATGAAGAACGGAACCTGCGTGAAGTTTTTCGAGAACTCCGCCGGCTCAATTCCAAGGAGCGATTGTCGCGGAGCCGCATCGGCAGCAGCCGCCTGCGGACGATTGAGAACGGATGTGCTCAAGGCTTGTCCCTGGTGGGGTTGGGTGAAGACGTTGTCGCGGCCGGAGGCGACTTGGAGTTCGACGTGGCCGAGCCGGTCGAGGGAGCGGCGGCTGGTTTGGCGGTGGCCAGAGGACGGGCGGTTCGCTTGGCGGCCCGCAGGAGGGGGAGCAGGCCGACAAGGAGGTTGCCGCGGCGCCGGCCGGTGGAGACGATCAGATGCTGGATCGTCCGCTGGTCCTTCCAGAGGCGGTTGATCATGAAGTGATTCGGGACGGCGCAGGAATCCATCCACTGGGTCTCGGCAGGGGCCTCATCTCCCGCGCCGGCTGGCCGTGCGTGGAGACGCCGGATGTTCTCCAGCTCGAGCTGCACGCCGGGCGAGAAGCGGGCGTAGTCTTCGGTGTAGGCAATCTTGAACGCGAAGCTGCCGTTCCCCGTTCGAAAGTTGACCTTCATGGCGATCGGCCGGTCGTCGAGGAACAGGCCGAGCATCTCGAGCTGGCCTCGCTCCCAGGCGGCCGCGGTGATCGCGCGGAAGTAATGTCGGGTCGTCTCGGAGGCTCGCAGCGACGTCCCGGCGTCTCCCTTCCAGCCCGAGTCTTCCAGCCGGAAGAAGTTCCCGATCCAGGTCTCGCGGTCCTCTTCCGTGCTGAGGCTGCGGAACTCGACGCGCCCCTGCTCGGCGAGGCGGCGCTCCTGCCGGCGGACTTCCTGCCGGTGGTGGCTCGACATCGCCGTCTCGATGTACTGCTCGGCGGTCTGGGCCCGGGCCAGGAGGGCGCGGTTGTACGCCTCGACCTGATAGACGATCCGCCGGTCCTGGTAGAGGACCTGGGTGAGCGCCTTGGCGAAGGGCCCTTCACCGTGGATGAGCGGCAGGTCGACGTAGCTCACCCGGTCGGGAGAGGTCTCCGTCCACTGGAAAAAGGTCGTCAGGACCTCAACGAGGTGACCCGTGCGGACGAGCGGCGTCCGGAGGAAACAGTAATCGTGCGACCAGAGCCGGTAGGACTTCACGAGTCCGAGGCCGGACCGGACGAGCTTGAGCGGAAAGAAACCGACGAGGGCGGGGGGAACATCCTGCCGCTTCCCCTTGCGATAGACGAAAACGAGCCGGACCTCTTCGCGGATCGAGAACGCCGCGAGGGCAGGTTCCAGCATCCAACGTTCGAAGAAGGCATTCGGCTCGACGGCGCTGCGGCCCAGGTCGTCCCAGGCGGCAGCGTGGCGGGCGATCTCGGCGGGGGAACGAGCGACTTCGACCCACAGGTCGCCGTTGAGCAAGTGGGGCGCGGCCGTCTCCGGAGCGGGAGCGTTCTTCCTGCGGGCCTCTCCTGCGGGCTCCGCCCGGGCTTGGCCGGAAGCTCGACCTGCGGTCGCCAGGCGCGCGGCGGAGCGAGTGATCTCGGGTGCGTCGGCGGATGCAAAGGGCACGGGCATCGGCGATGGTCGACGAAAGGACAGGTCCGGGGCGAAACAGGGGGAGCCCCCGGAAACCCTATCCCGCGTGTTTCAACCGCGCCTTTGCTTCCTCCAGGTTGACCGGTTCTCGATGCGATCGTGCAACATCGCGTCGGAAGAATCGCTACGACCCAACCTCGGCGGCGGATGCGATTTCACGAGAGACTAAGATTGACCGCCTCATGAAACTCGAGCCGGCCACCATCAACGGAGCCCCACGGCGATGTCCCGCTGCCGGTGAACAAAAGCGGCGTTTTTCCGGGATTGAAGCAAGAAAGCGGAAACTTCCAGCGGGTCCTGAACGTCATGAGTCGCTGTGCGATTTCCGTCATCCGGGCGCAACGGCGCAGGCAGGGATGGCTCTCTTCGAGCTTCCGTCAACCTGAGCCGGGGCCTGAAGCCCGGGCTGCGGTCGCTCCGGCTTTGCGTCGCCGGGAAGCGGAGGGGTAGCATCCCCGAAGAGGGTCACTCTCTTTTGTTCAAACCCTCGCCCGATCGCGATTCTCAGGAGCCTGTCTGATGGCCACGCGTTCAAGGCTGCTTTCTGTCGTATCACTCCTTTCTCTCATGGTTCTCGGCTCGGCGATCCCGTCGCCGGTTCAGGCGGAGAAGGATCCCGATCCCGGCGCCTATGGCTCGTACATCCGGCAGGCCCATGCCGATCTGGAGTCGGGGAAGCCACAGGAGGCCCGGGCGGCCCTCGAGAAGACCGACAGGACCCGCAGGAACTTCGAGTTCGACTACCTGCTCGCCCGTGCTGAAAAGCCGGACGGAGGAGCGGCGGGGTCGCCGGACCTCGTTCGTTCGGTCAGCCTCCCTGACGTGGAGGTCCGCTACGGCGTCCTCAACGAGCTGGAGCGACAGGTCGTCTATATCTGCCGTGACGGAAGCCTGAGGGTGTACGACCTCGCCGCGCCGGACAAGCCTCTCAAGAGCGTCTCGCATCCGGGCGGCTCGGCGGTCTGGTCGGGAGAGTTCAGCCACGACGGCAAGACCTTCCTCTCTGGCCACCAGAACGGCGAGCTCCTCGTCTGGGATGCTGCAAAGTGGGAAGTGCGGCACACCGTCCCGATCGGGGAAGCCTGGCCGGTCCGCGAACTCGCCGTCGGTCCGGACGGGCTGGCCTTTGTCGCCGAGAACAAACAGGAGCTCGAGCTCTGGCAGATCGGTCCCGAGGGGCCGAAGAAGATTGCCGGCGTCGGCCCGCGGTACAACTTTGGTGAAGGGCTCGCGTTCAGCCCGGCCGGCGACCTGGTCGCGACCGGCGGAATGTTCGACATCCTGCTGCACGACGCGAAGACCGGAGCGCAGGTTCATTCGCTTTCCCACGCCTCTTACACGATGGGCCTCGAATTCAGCCCCGACGGAAAGTCGATCGCCAGCGCTCCGCGCGGGAACGTCAACCGGTTCCTCGCGGTGTTCGATGTGAAGGGGACCGAGCCCCGCTTCAACGCCGGGCCGTTCGGCCACTACGTCGCCGGAATGTCGTTCACCCCGGACGGCAAGAGGATCGTGGCGACCGGCTGCGAAAAGCTCCTGCGGATCTTCGACGCGGAGACAGGCGAGATCATCCTCCAGTTGCCGCGCCCCGAGTGCAGCTCCAAGCCCGCCTTCACACGGGACGGCCGCCTCCTCGGCTGGTCCGAACCGGCAGGCTATCGGTTTATTGACCTCGGCAAGGGGGAAGAGCCGGACCGGAAGTGACTTGGGGGCCCTCACTACATCAGGGTGTCACCGGTGTCACCCGGTGTCACCCGATCCCCGGTCAGCAAATCAGCGCGCCGTCTCACTGGCCGAGAGGGGATCCGATCTCCAGAATCAGGCCGGGTCTGAGAGAGACTCCTCTTCCTGGATGGACCCGGCGCTCTAACTTCCTTCCGCCCACCCCCTATGCCTCGCTCCTCCCCGCTCCTCTGGGTCGTCCTTCTCGCCACTGGCGCTCTCTGGGCGGCCTCGCAGGCCACAACGGCTCCGGGACCCGCCCCTTCGGTCCAGACGCTCGAGGAGACCAATGACCGCAAGTGGTACAAGGGGAACCTGCACACCCACTCCTACTGGAGTGACGGCAACGACTTCCTCGAGATGATCGCCCTCTGGTATCGCGACAAGGGCTACCACTTCCTGAGCTTCACCGACCACAACACGCTGGCGACCTCGGAGCGGTGGGTCGACGTCAGCAAGGTCAAAGGGGGAGCCGAGGCCTACCGCAAGCTCAAGGAGCGGCTGCCGGACTGGATCGAGGAGCGTGAAGTCGACGGCAAGCACGAAGTCCGCCTCCGCCGGTTCACCGAGGTGAGCGACAAGTTCGGCCAGCCCGGCAAGTACCTGCTCGTCCAGGGAGAAGAAATCAGCGACAAGTTCCACACGCACCCGATCCACCTGAACGCCGCCAACATCCAGGAACAGCTTCCTCCGCTCGGGGGCGAGAGCGTCTACGAGGTGATGCAGAACAACGTGAACGCGGTGATCGCCCAGCGGGAGCGGACGGGTGTGCCGATCTTGGTCCACCTCAACCATCCGAACTTCCACTACGCCATCACGGCCGAAGACCTGATGCGCGTCCGGGGCGAAAACTTCTTCGAGGTCTATAACGGCCACCCGACGGTCTACAACAAGGGGGACGATCTGCACCCCTCGACCGACCGCATCTGGGATATCGTTCTCACGCTCCGTCTCACCGAGCTCAAGCTCCCGCTCATGTACGGCCTCGCGGTCGACGATGGCCACGACTACCACAAGATCCCCAGCCGCGCCTCGAACCCCGGCCGTGGCTGGGTCCAGGTCCTCTCGAGCGAGTTGAGCCCTGGCGCCCTGATCACGGCGCTCGAGGCGGGACAGTTCTACGCGTCCAGCGGCGTCCGGCTCAAAGCGATCCACCATCGGGCGGATGGTCTCGAAGTCGAGATCGCGCCGGACGAGGGGGTGGAGTACACGATCGATTTCCTCGGCACCCGCAAGGGAACGCCGACGGCCGGCGAAGAGGTGGTCGACAAGGAGGGCAAGCCGGTCCGGACGACGAAGCGTTACGACCAGGGGATCGGAGAAGTCC
>JAEYWB010000299.1 GCA_023429275.1 Planctomycetota bacterium | reverse complement strand
CAAGCCGGCTGCCCAGACTCCCCCGTCCCCTCCCGCTGCGGCGCCGGAGCATTCGTAGCGGTCTGGTGACTTGCACTTTCCAGCCTGAATCCCTCGCGGTCCTTCCATGCGCGCCTCCCTCTCATTTGCACTCGTGTTCGGTTTGGTCGGCCTCACTGCTTCGGGCCAGGAAACTAGGCCGGCGGTGAAGCCGATCCGGGCGCTCCTCATCACGGGGGGCTGCTGCCACGACTACACCCGTCAGAAGAAGATCCTGACCGAAGGGACCGCGGCGCGGATCAACATCGAGTGGACCATCGCCCACCAGGGGGGCTCGACCACCGATACCCGCATCCCGGTCTACGTCGCCCCCAAGTGGGCCGAAGGGTACGACATCGTCATCCACAACGAGTGCTTCGCGGGGGTCTCCGACCCGGCGTGGACGGAGCGGATCCTCGCGCCGCACAAGGCGGGGCTTCCGGCGATCGTCGTCCACTGCGCGATGCACTGCTACCGGGACCGGACCGACGAATGGTTCGAGTTCCTCGGCGTGACGTCGCACCGGCATGGATCGCACTTCCCCTTCGACGTCGTCAACAAGGACGCGAAACACCCGATCATGGAGGGCTTCGGCGAGAAGTGGACGACTCCCAAGGGAGAGCTGTACGTCATCGAGAAGGTCTGGCCGAACGCGACGCCGCTTGCGACCGCCTTCCACAAGGAGACGAAGAAGGACGAACCCTGCATCTGGACGAACCTCTACAAGGGGAAGACCCGGATCGTCGGCACGACCGTCGGCCACTACAACGAAGAGATGGAAGACCCCGTCTTCCTCAACTACCTGAGCCGCGGCATCCTCTGGGCGTGCGACAAGGTCCATCCCGACTACCTGAAGCCCGCGGCCGAGGTCCGGGTGGAAGAGTGGCATCCGCGCGGCGTTGTCGGCCAGAAGGTCTTTGTCCCGGTCAACCTCGCGAAGGGAAAGACCGCCACCGCCACCGGCTCGCAGGAGGGGCATCCCCCCGAGCATGCCGTCGACGGGAATCCGGAAACGCGGTGGTGCAGCCCCAACGGCAATCCCGGGCAGTCTTGGCAGGTCGACCTCGGCAAGCCGCAGGACCTGACCGGCTGCCGCATCGCCTGGGAACAGGACAGCCTCTATCAGTACCGGGTCGAAGGCTCGAAGGATGGCAAGGCCTGGACGCTCCTCTCCGGCCAGACGAAGGCGGAGCCGATGGGTGAGGAGCACATCCTCAAGTTCGACGCCCCGGCGACTCAGTACCTGAAGCTGTCGATCACCGGCCTCCGTGGCGGTTCGTGGGGAAGCTTCTGGGAGTTCGAGGCGTACGGTAAGGAGATGGTCGAAAAGGTCGTCTACCCGAGCGAGACTCCGAAGGCGGTCCAGGCGAGCCCGACCGATCCGAAGGGTTTGCTCAAGGGAATCAAGGCCCCGGCCGGGTTCGACGTCACGCTCTTCGCCGCTCCTCCCGAGGTGACCTACCCCACCTGCCTTTCCGCCGCTCCGAACGGTGACCTGTATGTCGGCATCGACCTCAACGGTTCGCTCGGCGCCAACGAAAAGCAGGGAAAGATCATCAAGTGCGTGGACGAGAACGGTGACGGCAAGGCGGACAGGTTTACGACGTTCGCCGAACTCGACAGCCCGCGCGGCCTCGTGTGGGATAACGGCGTCCTGTACGTCCAGCATCCCCCGTTCGTCACCGCCTTCTACGACGCCGATCAGGACGGTGTCTCGGAGAAGTCCGAACGGCTCGTCGACGGGATCGGCTTCGACCTCAAGTTCCGGGGGGCCGACCACACGACCAACGGCATGACCCTCGGCATCGACGGCTGGCTCTACATCGCGGTCGGGGACTACGGCTTCGTCAAGGCGACCGGCAAGGACGGGACCACGCGGCAGCTGCATGGCGGCGGCGTTGTCCGTGTCCGGACCGACGGCTCGGGGCTCGAGATCGTTTCCCGCGGCCAGAGGAACATCTACGACGTGGCGGTCGATCCGCTGCTCAACCTCTTCACTCGCGACAACACGAACGACGGCGGCGGATGGAACGTCCGGCTGAGCCATGTCGTCCCGAGCGGGCAGTACGGCTACCCGTCGCTGTTTGTCAATTTCCCGGATGAGATCATTCCGGACCTCGCGGATTACGGCGGCGGCTCCCCCTGCGGCTCGCTCGCGGTGGATGAAGCGACCGTTCCGGCTCCGTTCAACAGGACTTTCTACACCTGCGACTGGGGACGGAGCGTCGTCTACCGTCACCCGCTCACTCCGGACGGGGCCGGCTTCAAGGCGGAGCAGACGGCGTTCCTCGAGATCCCCCGCCCGACCGATATGGAGATCGACGCCAGCGGACGGATGTACGTCGCGAGCTGGAAGGATGGTGGCTTCAGCTTCTCGCGTCCGGATGTCGGTTACATCGTTCAGGTCCGGCCGAGTGGAACGCCGACGATGGCCTTCCCCGACATCAAGACGCTCAGTGACGACGAGCTCCTGGCGATGCTCGCCGGCGACAGCCACATCCGGCGTCTGGCGGCCTCGCGGGAGATCCTGAAACGCGGCCAGAAGCCGCGCGTCTCGCAGCAACTCGAGACGCTTGCCCGGAACGGAGAGCTCAACGCTCGTGTTGCGGCAGTCTTCACCCTCGCGCAGCTCGGCGGAGCTGGAGCCATGGACGCCCTGGTGCGGCTTGCCGGCCATGAGGAGATCCGCGAGTTCGCGATCAAGGCCCTGACGGACGACACCCGGCTCGGCTCACGAATTCCCGGCGACCTGCTGCTCGCGAGCCTCAAGGACAAGAACCCCCGCGTCCGGCTCCAGGGGGCGCTCGCTCTCGGCCGACTGGGGCGCACCGACGCGGCAACGAGTCTCGTCCCCCTGCTCGATGACGCCGATCCCCTCGTCCGCCACGTGACCATGCAGGCCCTGATTTCGCTCAAGGCGGGTGAGGCGTGCCTCAAGGCTTACGACACCGCGTCGCCGAACCTCGCCGCGGGATGTCTGCTCGTCCTGCAGTCGCTTCACGAGCCTGGTGTCGTTGACGGCCTGCTCTCGCGTCTTTCGCAGACGTCCGATCCGGTCCGCCGGCTCGGTCTGCTTCGGGCTTTGTGCCGCCTCCACTTCCGCGAGGCGGAATGGACGGGGAAGTGGTGGACCACCCGTCCGGATACGACCGGTCCCTACTACAACTCAGAGACCTGGTCTGGAAGCGAACGGATTGCCGCGGCAGTTCACGAATCTCTCAAGACTGACGATGTCGGTCTTCTGAAGGGGCTGGTCATCGAACTCCGTCGACACAAGCTCGACTTCCCCGAAGTCGGCCCGCTCGTCGTCAGGATCGTTCAAGCCGATCCGTCGTTCCGCGACGGCGCTGTCGAGATCCTTGCCGCCCGCAGCCCGGTCCCGAAGGAAGCGGTCAACTTTCTCGAGTCGACGGCAGAGAAGTCCGACGTCGCCCCTCGCATTCGGGCGAAGGCGCTCCAGGGCCTCGCCGGATCGGCGGGAACGCCGGAAGGCTTCGAGGCTGCTGTTCGGGCGTTTGCCGCCGTCAGTGCCGCTCGCAACCTGGCGGAAGAGGTCGTGCGTGTCCGGGACGAGTTCCTGCGTGACGGACAGCACGCCGGACGCATTGAAGCGATCCTGAAGCTGCTCAAAGGGAGCGAAACGGAACAGCGGCTCGGTTACGGGATGCTGATCCAGATCGCAGCCAACCCGCGTCTTCCGGCGGAGGCCCGAGCGACCGCCGAACGGGAGATCGAGCAGGTCTGGGGAGCACCGGCCAAGCTGGTCCCCTTCCTGGCCGCTGCGATCGACACGCAGGCGGAGCAGTACGTTCTCCAGTACCGGGCGCTCCTCAAGAGCGAATCCGAAGCGGTTCAGAAGGCCGCGCGGGACGCGATCGCGAAGCTGCAGCTCGACGAGAACGACAAGGATGCGAAGGGACCGCAGATCGGGACGCTCGATCTGAAGCTGGTCGCGGAGCAGGCCGCCAAGGGGGGGGATGCCAAGAAGGGAGCGCGGCTGTTCCTGCGTCAGGGATGCATCGCCTGCCACACGACGTCGCCCCAGGATCCCGTGAAGGGGCCCTACCTCGGGGACATCGCAGTCCGCTACAAGCGGCCCGAACTGATCGAGTCGATCCTGACTCCGAACGCCAAGATCGCCCAGGGGTTCGCGACGCATGTGTTCGTGATGCAGAGCGGCAAGGTCCTGACCGGTTTCGTCGCCCGTGAGGGAGCGGACGAGATCGAGCTTCGGGATACGGCCGGTGTCAGCACCCTTGTGAAAAGCGCGGATATCGAGGAGCGGAACAGCCAGGCGGTGTCGATGATGCCGCTCGGTCTTGTCAACAACATCACTGTCGAGCAGTTCCAGAACCTCCTCGCGTATCTCGAAACTCTCAAGGCGGCCAAGTAGAGTTCGCGGGACGATTCGCTCGACTTTGACGGCCATTCTTTCGTTGCGATTCCCCAGACTCCTCTGATCGACCTCATCGGGACTTGAGTATGCATCCTGTGCTGCAGCGGAACGTGTTCTTCATCAAGGAGCACGTCGGCTTCTTCAAGGCGGCCAACAACTACGACGTCCTCGATCCCGAGACGGGCGAGGAACTGCTGCACTGCCGTGAGCCGAACCTGGGCTTCTTCACCAAGATGCTGCGGTTCACCGACTACAAGCGGATGACGCCGTTTCACATCGAGGTGACGACTCCGTCCGGCGAGTCGGTCGTGAGCGTCAAACGCGGGGTCTCCCTGTTTCTGTCGAAAGTGGAGGTCTTCGACGAGGACGGAGACAAGGTCGGGGGCTTCAAGCAGAAGTTCTTCTCGATCGGCGGTGCGTTCAACGTCTTAGGAGCCGACGACACGGTCCTCTGCACCCTGAAGGGAAAGTGGACTGCCTGGGAATTCTCGTTCGAGAAGGACGGCAAGCAGTACGGCCGCGTCACCAAGAAGTGGCAGGGGCTCGGCCGCGAGCTGTTTACCTCGGCCGACAACTACGTCCTGGAGATCTCCGAGTCTGTCCCGCCCGACAACCCTCTCCGGATCCTGATCATGGCGGCGGTCTTCTGCATCGACATGGTCCTCAAGGAGTAGGCCAGGTCGGCCCGCTCCGCGCGGAGTGGCCCTGTCGCCGTCTCGCTCCGCGGTATGAACGAGCGGGACGATCGACAGAATGAAAACGGGTTTGTCATTGGAGAGCCGGCGGTCGCTCGCACATCTCGCGGAGCGGGATGGCGACTCTCTATAGTGAGGCCATGTCCGAGACTACCGTTCACCTCGCCTACGGCGGGGCCTCGCCGTTCGCTCTTCCGCTCCCCGCGGAGCGAGTCCGTCATGCGTTCGTTCCCCCTTCCTCGATTCAGAATCTGCAGCAGATCCTGGACGAGGCGCTCGAACGACCACTCGAGTTTCCCGCACTGAAGCAGGCGATCGTCCCGGGCGACCGGGTGGTCATTGTCCTCGATCAGCGGGTGCCGCAGTCGGATGTCCTGATCGCGGGGGCGATGAAGGTCCTGCGGGAGGCGGGGGTGGCTCCGGCCGATGTCCTGATCCTGCAGCCGGCCGATCCGCGCGGCCAGAGAGCTCGCGACCCCCGGGGCGGGCTCCCGGCGGAGTTCGCGAAGGAGGTCGCGTGGAAGATCCACGACCCGACGGACGAGACGAGCACAGGTTACCTGGCGGCGACGGTCGCGGGGGAGCGGATCTACCTGGCGAAGGAGGTCCTCGACGCCGATTTCGTCCTCATCGTCGGTGTGACGGCGTTCGATCCGGTCCTCGGCTACCGGGGGACGGGGAGCGCGGTCTACCCCGGTCTGTCGAACACGGAGACCCTCCGTAAGGCGATCGGGCAAGGGCACGACGAACTCGGGCCCGACGACAGCCGGCCGATCCGGCAGGTGATCGACGAGGTCCAGTGGCTGATGGGGCTGCAGTTCGTGGTCCAGGTCGTCCCCGGGGCCGGCGGCATGGTCGGCGGTATTTTCGCCGGACAGGCCGAAGCGGTGCTCCGCGCGGCGCGAGAGTCACTCCAGAAACAGTGGCGGGTGGAATCGCGGGAGCGTTCCGAGCTGGTCGTCGTTTCGATCGACGAACCTGCCGCGCGCCAGACC
>JAEYWB010000424.1 GCA_023429275.1 Planctomycetota bacterium | reverse complement strand
GCCCTTTGTCGAGCCCCGCCTGGTGGGGCCTTTTGATGACGTCGTTGATCTCCTCGACCGCGAGCCCCATCGTGAACTCCCCGGCCGGAATGAGCCGCAGCGACATCCCGACGGAGTTGTCGTACTGCACGGGAACTCCCGCCTCCTTCGCTGCGGCCGCCTGCCACTTCTCGGCCTGGCGTGGGTCGAATGGAACGCGGGCCAGCGACCGATCGGGAACCTCGTCCCCTCGAAGCCGGAACCGGTCGAAGCGGACCTTGAAAGCGGTGTTCGTGGAGTTCTCGACGAACAGCCCGACCTGAAGTTGCGGCCCCGGCGAGAAGTTTCCGACCGTTCGCCAGTCGGTCCAGGTCAGACCGTCGCGGCTCCAGGCGAGAGAGAGCTGATTTCCCCAGCGATGGATCTTCACGATGGTCGGCTGCGAGGGACGGGTTCCCAGCGGCTCCTCGAACATTTCCCGCTCGTCGCCGACGCGGGAGCCGTCGACGTACCATTCGGCTTGCAGGTAAGGGGCTCCCGCGAGGTATTCGCCGATGCTGCTCCGGCCGAACCGGAGGAAGGTCTTGTCGTCCTGCCAGAGGACAAGTCCCGCGCTGCGCCGGCTGGTCTTCCCTCCCGGACGGGAATCGGTGCCAGGGAGAGCCCGGTCGAACGGCGGGATGGCGACCGAGATCTCGAAGTCCCCTTCGATTTCCTGCAGGAGGCGCGGCGCGTCGAGGTTCCCCTCTTCACCGGGGACGAGGTGGAAAGGCCGCGAGCCGGGGACCTCGACCACGGCGTCAGCGTACGCCCGCTCGAGGACCGCCAGGTCGGTCGGGTTGACGAGCCGTCCCCAGTTGAGGAGGTCGACCGGCCTGGCGGCGTCTTCCGTTTTCAGCGTCCATTCGAGGATCTTCCATTCCGATCCGTTCAGACCGAGATAAGGAACGACGTCGCGGTTGGCGGAGAGGGCGCCTTTGGCCTCGACCTCGGTGCCGCCGACACGGGCAACGACGTCGCCGTTCGTGACCGAGATCCGCAGCTCGACCTCCTGGCCCGCCGTCACGGGCTCCGTCCGGCTCTTTCCCAGCGTCGATGTCTGGAACGATTCGTTGTACTGCCACAGGTGAAGCCCCCCCGCGTCGGACTCGCTTCCGGCCTGGAGCGCGGCGTCGACCCGCCGGGGTGTCCCTCTCCCGTGGCTGAGACCGACGCTGAGGAGGAACTGCGGTTCGCGCTTGAGGCAGACCGCCCGGAGCCGGACCTCTCCATTGTGGAAGGGGATGTCCGTCAGGCTGAACTGGACCGGCTTGTCACCCTCGGAATGCTGGAGGATCAGGGCACCCTCCCTGACGGATGCGCCTGGCGAGGTGGAGGCGAATTGCCAGGTCGGCTTCGCGGCGAGCAGGTCGATCCGCCCGCGTGCCCCGTCCTCCGTCGGAGGACTGACCGTCGGCGCGGCGGTCTTCGGTATTTCAGGACGAGCTGCCATGTCGGCGGCCTGAAGATCGGGCTCGCCGACTCGGATCCATCGAAGCCCTTCTCCCGCAGAGAGCAGGAGCGCGGCCGCGGCGAGTGACGAGGCGATCCGCCGGGTTGTTCCCTGGAACCACCACGCGAACAGACCCGCGGAGACCGCCACGCCACCGAGCAGGGCGGCCAGGACCCAGGCGACGCTGTCAGGATTCTCCCGGAGAGCCTGAGGCATCCCCTTTCGGACGGCGGCGTCGAATGCGGCGAGCAGGCTGAAGATCGGCAGGAAGACGAGCAGACTGCCGAGGAACGAAGTGACGTTCTCCGGTTCCTCATCCTGGCTCCGATCGGGCCGGACCGCATGAACCGACGCCACCGGAAGGGGGGCTGGCTCCGTCCGCAGCCGCCCGACGCGGGGCGGGGCAGGGGTCTGGGGATGCTGCAGGTGGGCGAGGTGCTGGCTGAAGAGCGAGGCGACCTCTTTCGCCGACTGAAACCGGTCCGCCGGCTTCTTGGCGAGCAGCTTGTCGACGATCTCGCACAGCCACTCGGGGATCTCCGGGTTGATCTCGCGGATCGGCCGCGGATCGTCCTCGACGACCCGCTTGAGAACCGCCATGGTCGTCGTCGCCCGGAACGGCGGCCGGCCGGTGCACATCGCGTAAAGCGTGCTTCCGAGACTGAACAGATCCGCCCGCCCGTCGAGCGGCTCCCCCTGTGCCTGCTCGGGGGCCATATACATCGGCGTTCCGCGGACGATGCCCGACTGCGTCAAGCTGGCGTCGTCCCCTGCGCGGGCGAGGCCGAAGTCGGTGATCTTGACCCGCTCGACGCCGTTCTCGAGGAGAATGTTCGCCGGCTTGATGTCGCGATGGATCAACCCGAGCGCGTGCGCGGCCGAGAGCCCGGTGGCGACCTGATAGCCGATCCGCAGGATCTCGAGAACCGGCAGCGGGCCGGTCCGGTCGAGCTTCTGCTGAAGCGTCTGCCCGATGATGCATTCCATCACGAGGTAGGGGATCGGCTCCTCGTCGACCGCATGGATGTCGACGACGTGCTCGTGCCGCACCGAGGCTGCTGCCTTCGCTTCGCGGATGAACCGCTTCCGGGCTCCGCCGCTTGCCGCCAGCTCGGGGGCCAGCACCTTGACCGCCACGATCCGGTCGAGCCGGGTGTCGAACGCCTTGAAGACCGAGCCGAAGGCTCCTTGGCCGAGGGGCGTGAGGATCTCGTAGTGAGACAGTCGTCCGATCGCATCGGCCCGGTGGCTGGCCGGGAGGAACGGAAACCCGTCCTTGGCGCGGGCCTCTGAGAAGAGCTGCGTCTGCGCGTCGTTGGTGACGCGGTCAGTGGGGTCGTGAGCGGAGCGGCCAGGTGCACCGTCGGTCGTAGGATCCGTCGAAGTGATTGCGGCCCCTCCCGCTGCGACAGCCACCTGCGGGCCCACCGGAGCGATCGCGGGCTTTTCGAGGAACTCTCCCGCCCCGCGATGGGCGGTCAGCAGGGCGTCGACCTGGCGTCGGAGTTCGCCGTCTCCCGCGCATTCCCGGTCAAGGAACTGTGACCGGGCCGCGGGGTCGGCGATTTCGAGGGCGTTGAGGAAGATGGTTCGTTCGGACATGACAGGTTCGCTCGGTCGGTCCGTTGCCAGAATTGTCGGCGGACCCACTCAATGCGTCATCCGCCCCGATCACCCGCCAGCCATTTCGGAATTTTCTCCCGGGGAGGTCTCCTCCTGCAAGGCGCGCAGCAGCCACGCCCTGGCGTAAGTCCATGTCCGCTCGGCGGTTCGCAGCGGCATTTCCAGAACTTCGGCCGCCTCGGTCTGCGTCAGTCCGGCGAAATAGCGGAGCCGGACGAGCTCCGCGGCGACCGGGTCGCGAGCCGCAAA
>JAEYWB010000221.1 GCA_023429275.1 Planctomycetota bacterium | reverse complement strand
AGGTACTCTCCATGAGGACTCCCCAGACCTTCGGCCTTTCGGGAGAGGGGGCGATGTCGATAGCCGCTGGTTCGAGCGACAGGATCTGAGTGCGCAGGCCTGCGTACACTTCTTCGGGAGCTGATTGAGACATCCCAAGACCTCCACGGATCGCTGCCCCAAGAGAAACCTCAGTCGTGCACTGTGAGGTGAGCGGCGCGAGGAGTCAATCTGCAAGCCGCGGACACAGTTCCTTCAGGGCTTCACGACGGGTCGCCTTACCGACCACATCGAGAAGCGGATCCATGGGAGTCTCTCCGGAGCGATGATGGGATATGTCCCTCCTGCGCCGGTGAAGAGATCCCCGCGAACCGAAGTCAGCCCCACTAGACGGAACTCGACACACAAAAAAACGGCTGCATCCCTCATGACGAAGGATGCAGCCGCGTTGATCAAACGGTGCTGGACTCGACGTATGGACCGTTACTGCTGGACGCCACTCGGAACCCAGAGGAGCGGCTGAGCCGCGGCGGGCTGGGCCTGCGGCATCGTCGCCGGAGCGGTCATGTGGACCGGGGCAGGGGAAGACATCACCGACGAGGCCGGAACAATTGTCCCCTGGGCAGGCACTTGCAGGACCGGGGGAGCCTGCTGGACGGCAGCAGGGATCTCCGGCATCGGCATCGCCTGTGGGGCCTGAAGCGAGGTCGGAGAAGCTCCCGGCGGAACGAGAGTCGCCTGCGGGTGGAAGTACTCAGCGGACATCGGCTCGATCTTCCCCGGAGCCGGGGCCGGAACAGGTTCCATCGGCGGAGCCGGAGGGACCGCGGCAGGGGAGTAGACCTGCTGCTGCTGCGGAACAGCCGTCGGGGCGCCGGGCGCCATGGTCGTCGTGCTGAAGGATTGGCCCTCCATCACGTGACCCCCGCCGCACGAGCAGCCGCTCGAGTAGGGCATCCCATCCATGGGGACTCCGCAGCCGCCGTCGCAGCCGACATCGCAGCATTCGTCACCGAAGCCGCCCCAGAATCCCCCTCCGCTTCCGCGGCCGAAGAGCGGGGTCCGCCGATGACGGTGAACCCGGCCGCCACGACCGCCGCATCCGCATCCGGGGGAACAGGTCATTTCGTCACAGGTGCCGCAGGCATCCGGAACGCAGTTGGAGTAACGACGGCGAGCGCCGCAACATCCCGTCTCGCAGACAACCACAAGAACACAAACCAGGGCGAACAGCCGGTGCATCGCTCACTCCTTGATTCCCTTGCTCCTCCCCCAGGTGAGTCCCGCCGAGGGCACACGGCGGAACGGGAGGATCAGTGCGGAATCCTTCGCATTCGAAGTGATCGGACATCAGCGCTGGCAACTTGAGGAAACTTTTCGGAATTCGACGACTTTTCCGATTGGGCGCACCTTTCGGCCTGCTGCGCATCCGCCGGGGACGGCTAGGGGCCCGCCGCCGCAAACCCGGAAGGCTAGGCAACTTGCAAGGGGCTTCTTGCGTTCGCCCCCTTCAGGCGTAGAATGAAATTTGCCGGTCGCGGGGGCAGCGCAAGAGTTCCGCCGCCAGAACCGGACCCGTCGTCACTTTTCAAACAATTGTCGTGAGCCCACTTGCGTGAGTAATAATCACGCCGGTCGGGGCCCACCTCCGATGCACCGAGAGACGTGAGGGTCTTGAGGCGTTCGCCTCCTGTCCCGTTTTCCCCTTTTTGTCGAGGGACGTCGGCGCATCCACTCCACGGGAGTTGGTCATCCATGTCACAGAAGAAGTATCTGAGCCTGGAGGAAGCGGCCCAGCAGGTTGGTATCTCCGTCGACGAAGTCAAACGGCTTCGCGAGAAGGGAGACCTTCGGGGTTTCGCGGACCGGGGGACATGGAAGTTCAAGTCGGAAGACATCGAAGAGCTTTCGCGCCGGCGGCAGGGGAATTCCGATCCGGATCTCCCGCTTCTGAGCGAAGACGAGATGAACGATTCGGCGATCCGCGGCGATGACGATGTCGGCGAGCAGCCGACGATCATCCGCGGACAGGGATCGGCCTCGGACAGCGACGTCAAGCTGGTTCCGGACGGAGCCTCTGCGCTGCCGCCTTCGTTCGATCCGAAATTCCTCGACTCGGACAGCGATATCAAGATCGACAGCAAGTGGGGCAGTGATTCCCGCCAGGCTCCGAAGAGCGACAGCGACGTCACGGTCACAGGGAACTTCAAGCTCGACAGCGACAGCGATGTGAAGCTCGTCGATGACGGGACGCAGCAGGACATCCCGGCTCTCAAGAAGGAGCCGAAGGAATCGCCGTTCAAGCTCGACAGCGACAGCGAGGTCAAGCTCGTCGGAGAGGGCCCGAAAGAGATCGGCCTGAAGGGACTCAAGGGGTCGGACAGCGAAATCCGCCTGGCTCCCCCGGATGATGAGGCGAGCGACGTCCGCTTTACTCCGCCAAGCGACAGCGACGTGGCCCTCCTGCGGCCCGGCGACTCGTCGATCGCGCTCGACTTCACACCCGATGAGGGCGAAGGAGCTTCGGTCCTCTCGGACGAGAGCAGCATCGGCCTCTCCGGCGACAGCGCGATGATGCTGGCCTCGGAGAGCGGCATTTCGCTCGAAGGTCCGAGCGACAGCGGTATTTCGCTCGAGTCGGGAGCGGAAGAGGGGATTACGCTGGCCGACGAGAGCGGTATTTCCCTGATGGGGGCCGACAGCGGCATCACGCTCGAAACCGCCTCCGACAGCGGCATTTCGCTCGACAAGAACTTCGGCGGCACGATGCCGATGATGGATGTCGCCAAGTACAAGGACGACTCCGCCGAGACGAGCTTCGAGATCCCGTCGCTCCAGGACGATTCCGCCTACGAGATGAAGGCGGTCGACGTCGACAAGACGGCCGAACTGCGGATGTCGGCGGACACCGACGACGACGCGATCTTCAACATCGATGACGACGCCGCGACCGACACGGCTGGCGAGGACGACCTCGAAGTCGTCGACGACGCCTTCGGGGAAGACGACGATCTCGGCGAAGACCTCGACGTGATCGACGCCGACGAAGAAGTCTTCGCGGCAGACGGAGACGACGGCGAGTTTGCCGCTCCCGTCGCCGCCGGTCGCTACGCCCCGCCCGAGCAGGAATGGGGCGCGGGAGTCATGGTCGGCGTGTCGCTCTGCAGCGTGCTGATGCTGCTGGTCGGGGCGGTCATGTTCGACCTCGTCAAGACGATGTGGACGCCGGGCCAGGCGAATGCCGTGGCCGGACCGATCCTTGACGCCCTGAGTGGTCTGTACAAGTAGCTGGAATTTCAGCCGCAGCGTGCCGTTGAGGGGCGCTGACGGCTGTCGAGATCCGGGCCGGTCCGTTCCAGGCGGACCGGCCCTTTTTTTGTTCTCGGGCCTGTCCTGATCACGGACCGTCTGGAGCGGAGACCTCCGCGGAGCGACCGTTCGTCGTCCGGAAGGGGGGAACGCAGGAGGAGGTCGGGGTGCGGCTTACCGAGTTGGCCCAGTCGGCTGTCCGGGAGGTCCTGGGAGCGGGCGAACTGGCGATCGATGCGACGGCGGGGAACGGGCACGACACGCTGTTCCTCGCGCGAACGGTGGGGCCCGGCGGGATCGTGTGGGCCTGCGACCTCCAGGAGGGGGCGATCACGGCGACGCGCGCCCTTCTGGCCCTCGAGAGCCAGTCGCACGTGCGTCTTTGCTGCGATGATCACGCGTGCTTGAGCTCTCATCTGCCCGCAGAGGCCCGGGGGCGAATCGGCGCCGTGATGTTCAACCTCGGCTATCTCCCCGGCGGAGACAAAGCTGTCACGACGGCCCCACGCTCGACCCGAGCCGCGCTCGAGAGCCTCTGGGAGTTCATTCGCCCCGGAGGCATACTGACCATTCTTGCCTACCCGGGACACGCGGGTGGTGAGGAAGAATCGCGCCGCGTCGACGACTTCTCAGCGAGTCTCCGCGAAGGGGGGCATGACGTCACCATCCATGTCGGCCCCCCGGGAAAGAGCCCGTCCCCCCGCCTGACGGTCA
>JAEYWB010000197.1 GCA_023429275.1 Planctomycetota bacterium | reverse complement strand
CCTGAGACTCGCGGAGCTCTGCGAGAGCCTGGTGGTTCTCGGCTTCGTTCGGCGACGCCTCGACCAGCGACGTGGCCGCCCGCTCGGCGAGATCCGGCAGTTTCTTCGTCCGGTCGGCGAGCTTCTTCAGGAGATCGATATTGTGCCGGTCGTAGTCGACCATCGCCAACAGCTGCTTTGCCGCCCCGGCGGCATCTTCCTTTGCGTCGAAGCAGGCGAGCAGGTCGTCGTTGACCTGCCGGTTGTTTGGCTGGAGACGCCGCGCGATCTGGTACTGCGCAATGGCCTTATCCCACTCCTTCCTCGTCTGCCAGGCTTTGCCGATCGCGGCGCGGATGATCGGGCTGTCCTGGCCGGACTTCGCCGCCTCGGCATCGACATGCGCAACGTAGGCCTCGAGGTCCGATGACTGCAGGATGACATGCCGCAGCGTATCGAGGGCCGCTTCCCGATCATTGCTCCGCCGCGGCCAGCAGACGACCGCTCCAGACGCCGCCTCGACCGCCTCGGGGGTCTTCTGCAGACTCGCGTAAGTCTCCGCCAGCTGCCGGTACCAGTCTGTGAGCTGCCGGTCTCCCATGCCGCGCGTCGGAGAAGAGCGCTGCCGGCGGGAAATTGCGTCGGTATAGAGCTGCCGGGCCTCCTCCCGCAGGCCGTTGTAGTAGCAGGCGTCTGCCAACTGCCCCATCGCGCTGTCGGTCCAGAGTCCCTTTTTCTGAAAGTCGGCCTTCGCCTGGTCGAACACATCGCGGACCTGTTGTGGACGCTTCGACTGGTGGTAAGCCCCCATCAGGTGTGTCCGGTGTCCCAGATTTGCAGGCTCGCGGTCGACAAGCAGCTCATAGAGCGGCGCCGCCTCCGCGTATCGCTCGGCGTGGTTGAGGTAACCGCCAAGCGTGTTGATGCCGCTGTTGTCGAGGAGACCGCGACGGTGAGCGATGAACATCACCTCAATCGCCCGCGACCGCTTCTCGATGCCGTAGAACAGGTAATCAGCGACATACGCGATGATCCGCGGGGAGTTCTTCTCTGCAGCGAGAACCTCTTCCGAGACCTTGGCGAAGTCTTCCGTCTTCTCGGCCCAGAAGTACTGGTAGCCGTGGCGCGTGAACTCGTACGTCCGCCCTTCGCGGGTGATCAGTTCGTGCCGCAGCCGCTCGAGCACGAGCTTCAGCAGCGGGGCTTCGAGCTCACCGAGTTTCCCGGACAGCTCGTGCCGCAGGGCGGAGATCCGGTGGGAATGCTGATTCCAGCCATCATTCCACGAGTACCGGACATACGACGGGTACCGTCCGAGCGCGGCGATGTAGAACCGCAGCTCGTCCCACCGGCTGACCCGCTCTCCGACCAGCGTCGCGATGTGCGATACGGTCGAGTCGATGTTGTGCATCGACGGGGTCTGCAGCCTGGGAAAAGTCTCAAACGCGAAGGTCGTGACGGCGGCCGGGGCGGAGGGAATCCCTCGCTCGCACGCTGCTCTCAGGACCGAGCAGGTCTCGATGAACCGGGTGTACCGCTCGTTGTCGGGAGCGGAGCGGACTCGTTCCACGTGCTTTTCCAGAAGCGCCGTGAAGAGCGCCTCCCCCTCGCCGAGGGAGACGCGGCCGCCGTTCTGCAGGGCGTGCAGCCAGAGCTGCAACCGCTCGTCGACGAAGAACGGTCGGCGTTCTGCCGCCACGGTCTCAATGGACTTCGTCAGCAGCTCTTCGGCAGTGCTGTACAGCTGGCCGTGCCGAAGCTCCATGACGTACTCGCTGATGACGCCGTTGAGCTGCGGCGGCCAGTTCCCTTTCTCCTTTTCCATACGGTCCCGGATCGCGTTCGCCAGGAGCAGCCTGGCGCGTTCCTTGCCACCGAGTGACGCCGGGTCCGTTCCGTAGCGCCAGTGCAGAACGTTCGCAAGGTCGGCCGTGATCAGAAGAGCGTCATCGCTGAGCGGCTCGGACTGCCGGATCAGCTCCTCCAGTTCACGGACCTGTTCCGCCGCCAGTTCGGGATTCTGGAAGCGGCCGAGGTTCTTGAGGACTGTCGCCATCTGGCGGCGTTCGCCGGGCTCCCAGTCCCCATCGAAGGCCCGCTTGAGGGCGGCGAGGGCGGCCTGGGCATGAACGCCCCCCTGGTTCGGAACTTCCGACGAGCGGCGTTCCACGATCGCCTCGATGAGGTCGAGAGCCCGCAGGTCGAGCTTCCGGGCGCGACGAACGTCGATCGCGTCCTTCTCCATGGGCGGGACGGCCGGAAGAGCATCGAGCGTTTTCTGCGTCCGGGCTCGCAGCTCCCGGATGCGGGCCAGCAACTCGTCCGCCGCAGCTTCCTTGAGGTCCCACAGGACGTTGCTGTCGAGGTTCGCGAGGATGCGATACGTCGTCTCCCGCGTGCGCCCCATCACGATGTCGGGGACCATCCGCAGCAGGCGGAAGTCGCGCGTCGCCTGGTAGGTTCCCCGCAGGTGGTAGAGATATCCCTCGGGATTGCTCGCCTTCGAGTAGAGGGCCTCGAACATCAGCAGCAGGTTGTCGCTGACCTCCCCTCCGTGC
>JAEYWB010000037.1 GCA_023429275.1 Planctomycetota bacterium | reverse complement strand
TCTCAAGACCGCTGGTCTCCGACCGGGTCCCCTGTTCCGCGAGCTCCTCGATGCAGTGCGAAACGCGCAGCTGAACGGCGAGGTCGAGACTCGCGAGCAGGCTCTCGCATGGCTTCATCGCAACGCTCCGCCCGAGTAACGAACGCGCCACCTCCTGTGGCCCCAGGCTCTAGCCCCTGGGCCCTAGGCCGCGACCCGCGCCATCTCGACCGGCGGGTGGTTCGGCAGGCGGATCCGGAACGTGCTCCCCTTGCCGAGTCCCTCGCTCGAGGCGTCGAGCGTCCCCCCGTGGGATTGCAGCAGACGGCGGCTGATCGAGAGGCCCATGCCCGTTCCCTTGCCGACGTCTTTCGTCGTGAAGAAGGGGTCGAAGATGTGCTGGATGATCTCCGGCGTCATCCCGCAGCCGTTGTCGATGAACTCGAGCTCCACCTGCTCGGGGTGCTCGTGGATCCGGATGTCGAGCTTCCCGCCGTCGCCGCTCGCCTGCAGGGCGTTCGCGACGAGGTTGAGGATCACCTGCTTGATCTCCTGGCCGTTGATCCATGCCTCGCAGGGGGAGGTCCGGTTGACGGTGATCTTCCGGTTCTGGAACTCCCCGAGGTGCTTCACCATGCTGACGACGTCTTCCACGATCGCCGTGATGTCGTAGAGGTTCCGCTCCTCGTTGCTGCCGTGGGCGAAGTCGAGCATCTTCCGCGTAATCCCCTGGCAGCGCTGCGACTCCTGGTGGATCAGCTGCAGGTACTCGCGGCACTCGGCGATGTCGGTCTCGCTCCAGTCCTTCGGCGGCGTCTGGAAGCGGTCGTGGATGATCCCCGTGCAGGCCGTGATGGCACTAAGGGGATTGTTGATCTCGTGGGCGACCCCCGAGGCGAGGAAGCCGACCCCCGCGAGGCGTTCCGACTGGAGAAGCTGCTGCGTCTGCTCCCGGACGAGCTTGTCCCGGTTGGCGACCTCCGCCTGGAACCGCTCGGTCACGGTGTTGAACATCTGGGCGAGATCCGCCAGCTCGTCCCCCGTCTTGAGCTGCAGGCGGAACTGGTAGTTCCCCAGGGAGACCGTATGCGCTCCGTTCTTGAGCTCGCGGATCGGACGGAGAATCCAGCGCCGCATGGCGAGCCACATCCAGAGCGTGACAGCACTCCCGATGAGGGCGGTCACGACGATCGTCGTCGTCTGGAACTGGGCGGCGCGGCGAGCCTTCTGAAGCCTCGGCAGCAGCCGCGCGGCGGGATCCTCAACCTGTCGGACCGCCTCGGTCAGCCGGCTCGTGAGCTGGAACAGCCAGCGGATCTGAGGCTTCGCGCGGCCGGCATCCGCGAGGTGCGGGACCGCCTCGTCGATATAGCGGACCTGTTCATCGATATTCCGGAGCAGTCCGGCGAGCGTCTCCTCTTCGACCGACGTCAGGGACTGCTGTCCGACCGTCTCCTGAAGGCGGATGCGGAACCGGTCCGCTTCGACTCGGAGATCTTCGGAGCGCCGGCTGATCTCGCCGTGCTGGAGCGTCACCCACTCTGTCTGGGCGCGATCGGTCGCGGTCTCGGGGAACGTCATCAGCAGGCTGCTGAACGAGCCAAGCGAGGCGAGCAGCTCCGCGCGGTGCGGGGCGCTCCGGATACTGATGTCGAGATCGGTCACCAGCCGCCGCATGCAGCGGACGCTGAGCATCCCCGTGACACCGAAGACGACGAGCATCACCAGGGTGAGCCCCAGAATGAACCCGAGTCGCTTGCGAATCGAGACCTGCACGTCACGCTCCCTCGTTGCCGGCCGCCTGCCTCCTGCAAGGTCAACATCAAACCTCCGGCCGGGTCGGAGTGTGGCAGAATCGGCCGAACCTGTCAGCGGCACTCTGGGACTCTTCCCAGGTTTTCAGGTTTCCCCAGTGTGAAGACGATCGAGTGGAGAGCGTCGCTGGTTTATGGGGTTGAGCCGCCCCATAATCCGGGGCATGTCTGACATGGATTCATCGCTTCAGCAGAGCATCGTTTCGGAGTACGAGGCCCTTTCTGAGAGAGGGGCAGGGCACGGCGTCGTGTTCGAAGTCAAGGAACGGGCACTACTTGAGCTGACCGGCAAGGACCGGGCCTCCTTCCTGCATAACTTCTGCTCGAACGACATCAAGGGGCTGCAGCCTGGCCGGGGGTGCGAGGCGTTCCTCACGAACATCAAGGGGCGGATCCTCGAGCACCTGTTCGTCTTCGCCGATGCCGACTCCCTCTGGGTCGACGGGACTCCCGGTCATGAAGAGGTGGTCAGTACGCATCTCGACCGGTACCTCATTACCGAGGATGTCCAGATCCACCGCCGATCGGCCGAGCGGCGGACCCTCTGGGTCGTCGGAACCGGCGCGACGGGGTGGCTCCAGGCCGTTGCCGGCAGCGAGCCACTCCCCGGGGAGCATCTGCGGCATCGATGGATCGAGACAAGGAACGGAGAGCGGGTCCACTGCCGGCGGTTCGATCTCGGAGGCTTCCCCGGATGGCAGCTCAATGGGTCCATCTCGGCGATCTCGGCGATCGCCAGGTCGAGTCAGGAAGCCGGAGCACGCAGTGGAAGCGGAGAGCTCCTCGAGGCCCTGCGGATCGAGTCGGGGCTGCCCCGTTACGGCGTCGACATCACCGACGATCATCTGGCCCAGGAGTGCCGCCGGACCGCCGCCGCGATCAGCTTTACAAAGGGGTGCTACCTGGGTCAGGAGCCGATTGCGCGGATTGATGCCCTCGGGCACGTCAACCGCGAGCTGTCGGTGCTCGAATCGATGAGCCCCGAGGCGCCTGAGGCCGAGGTTGCGGTCGGGACGGTGATTCTCGGTCCGGATGGAGCTCCGGCCGGAACGCTCACATCGGTCGCCTGGCACCCCCGGACGCGGTCGCACTGGGGAATGGCAGTCCTGAAGCGGACAGCGAGCACCGAAGGGACGCAGGTTGCGGAGGGAGCCGGACAGATCCCGTTCATCGTCCACTCGCCTCTCGCGGCGGATCGCAGTTAGAGACACCGGATTGGTCATGCCTGGATAGTGGCGCCCGTGATAGTCGTCTTTCGCTCCCCGAAAGAACGGCCTTTCGCGGAGTGAAAGGCGACACTTTGAGGATAACGTTTCATGCGACGATCGCTGGTCCTGGCCGGAATGCTGCTCCTGACGTTGGCCGCGACTGCTGTGGCGGCGGCGGATCGGCCGCCGAATGTCCTGTTCTTCCTGTGT
>JAEYWB010000006.1 GCA_023429275.1 Planctomycetota bacterium | reverse complement strand
CAAGCGACGGCGGGTTCACGAGTGGCGAAGGATTCTGACGGGTCGTCGTCCGTCCCCCGGGGCGGCTGACGGAGTTACGCCCGTCCTGCGAGGTGCCTCATGGCGGCTGCCGTCCCAAGAGTCACCTCTGCCATTCGCTCGTAGTCAAGTGTCTCCGGCGTATCGGTCGGCTCGTGGTAGTGCGGATTCCGCAGGAAGCTGGTGTCGGTCAGCATCAGTGCGGGGTATTGCCGAGCCGCCTCTGCGAGCTGGAAAATCGCGTCGTAGGAACGTGCAGGGCAGCCAGGATCTCCACAACTCGTTTGACCTTGTCCCTTGGTCGGTGTCCGTCGCCTTGGGCGCCCAGCGGGATGCGCTGGAAGGCCGTGTGACGGAGCGGTGGGCTTCTCACCATCAGGGGACTGACGTTGCAGGTCGCGCTATGGCGCCGCGAGCAGAAGGTCCGCGATCCCGGCCTCCGTCAATCCGCTCTCCGGCGTCTGAAGCGACTTCTCGTTTCCGGCGGCCGCGTAGATCTGTCGGGCGATCGCGGCGTCCGCTTTGCCGAGTCCATGGAGCGATACCGGATACGGTGCCGCCAGGCCCGCGAGCCCCCCGAGTCCGCCGTACTTCTTCGCGCCCGGCAGCATGTGGGGATGATTGGGCTTCGTGACGGCATCGAATGAGAAGCCCGCCACGTCGATCCACGCTCCATCGACCGCTTTTCCCGCCGCCGCTCGGGCCAGGGCCGCCGGGACGGCCCCTTCTCCAGTACCGACGAGAAGCAGCCGCTTCGTGTCGTCCTGCGAGCGGAGGAACGCGATCGCCGCCAGGATGTCACGAGTCCGCTGTGACACGAGCGGCAGGTTGTAGCCGAAGGTGTAACCGGGGAACTGCGTATTCACGGGATAGAGGCTCTTCTCCTTCTGGCCGGAAGTCTGTCGTGCGCGGGTCTCGGCCGATTCCCCGGTGAGGAACGTGTCGATCCCGACGACTCCCATGCCTCCCTTGGTCAGCTTCTGGACAGCGGCCGACGGGCGTCCGGTCTCGTCGAACAGGGCAGCCTTCCCAGCCCCGTCGATCCACAGAACGACCGTCCCGCGGAAGGTCCCGGAGGCGCTGCGCGGGCGGATGTCGACGGTGGGGATGATCTCTCCCGTCTCCTTTCGGGTGATCGTTCCGGCGATCTGCACAAGACCTTCCGTCTGGTCGGAGCATTCGGCCAGGTGCGGCTCGAGAGCCTTCGCGTCAGGCAGGGCCGCTTCGCCGAGCATGACCTCCAGGGCGCCTCCCGCGAACTCGCGGAAATCGGCCAGCTCTTCCGCCGACTTCGGCAGTCGGGCGGCGAGCGAGGTGTCCGCTTCGCGGGACATCAGCTCGCGCAGCTTGTCAACCGGCAGGGCGTCAGCCGGAAGAGGATGCTCCGGCGAAAAGACCGTCAGCTCCTCCGTCGTCAGCAGCTTGAACTCCGACTCCTTCAGAGGGGCACCGTCGAGCTTGAGGTGCCTGGCGAACCAGGCATACATCAGTTCGCGGGACTTCTCGTTGTAGTTGTGGGGGAACTGCTTGTAGGTCTTGGCCGTGACGAGGTCCCGCTGGCCGTAGAATCCGTAGATCTGCTGCAGCTCCGGTATTCCCTTCGTTTCGATGTCGATCGTCCAGTCGTCCGCTCCGCTCATTCCGAGTGGTCGTGGGGCGGTGAGGGCCGCGATCGCGATGTTGTTGATGCCGACTCGCAGGTAGTCGGAGTTTTCGCAGTTGCAGCCCCCCTGCATGGCGGTTCCGACCATGACCGCCGGGAAGGCGACCGTCGGCCGCGGATCGAGGGCACAGAGCATGAAGGTCTGCGTCCCGCCGCCGCTCGCCCCGGTCACGCCGATCCGGGTCGAATCGACTTCGGGCAGGCTGAGAAGGAAGTCGAGCGCCCGGATCGAGTTCCAGGTCTGCAGGCCGAGATGGTTCTGAAGGCGAAGCGATGCCTCGGCATCGTGGAAGCCGGTCCGGTGCTCGAGCGGCTTCTGGTCGGCGTAGCCGATCATGTCATAGAAGAAGACGGTACAGCCCATCCGGGCGAGGTGGATCATCCGGGCCTGGAGCGGCGAGTGAGCTCCGCAGTCGAGCGACTCCGCGCCGGTCTTGATCTGATCGGCCGCCCCCTTGTCGCCGGCATCGTAGAACCGCCCGTTCGCCCAATGACCGTGCGGGCAGAGAACACCCGGCGTCTTTCCCTTGGCATTGGTCGGACGGAACAGGCTTCCCGTGACATACAGCCCCGGCCGGCTCGCGAAGAAGACCCGCTCGACCGTGTAGCCGTCCCGCTCGATCTTGCCGTGAATCACCGGCTTGAGCGGGGCCTTCTCCGGCATCGGCCATAGCCCGCAGGCGACGAGGAGCTGGCGGCGAATCTTCGGAATCAGGGCTTCCCAGGCCTCCTTCGTCTGTGGAGGAGTCCAGGGATGGTAAGCGTCGTTG
The DNA here is from genome assembly GCA_023429275.1 of Planctomycetota bacterium. Classification (GTDB taxonomy): domain Bacteria; phylum Planctomycetota; class Planctomycetia; order Planctomycetales; family Planctomycetaceae; genus Planctomyces_A. Next base: position 1,797 of record JAEYWB010000006.1, on the reverse strand, counting down.
TAGGTCCGCTGCGGTTTGAGCCGCGAATCGGACAGCGGGTGCTCCGCGTCGGTGACGCGGGGGGCGGCCGCTTCCTTGAGCGCCGGTGTCAGGAGGGCGGTCCACCGCTCGTATCCGGCGTCGGTCATGTGGAGCTTGTCCTCCTTGAAGAGGGATGGCTCCGGCTCGCCGTTCTCGCCGATCATGACCGGCTCGATATCGACAAACCGGGCGTAGTCGGTGGAGTTGCAGAAGTCCCGGATCAGGCCATTCGCCTTCCGTTGTTCTCCGATGAGGTTCCAACGGGACGGGCACGGTTTGATGCCGATGAACAGGATTTTCGTCTCAGGAAGATGGTCGTGGACCACCTGGCAGAACTCCCGGAAGTGGGCTGCGACGGTTTCGGCGGTCTTCTTGTTCTTGATGTCGTTGTCGCCGGCGTAGAAGACGACCGTCTTCGGGTGGTACGGCAGGACGATCCGCTTTGCGAAATGGACGGAGTCCTCGATCTCGGAACCTCCGAAGCCGCGGTTCACCACGGGAAGGTCGGGGAAGGACTTCTCGAGCTTCCACATCCGGATGCTCGAACTGCCGACGAAGACGATCCCCCCGGCCTGCGGCGGCTTGCTGGCGTCGGAGACCTCGAACTTCCGGATCTCCGGCTCCCACTTCGCGAACCGGTCTGTCGGCGGGGCGTCCTGTGCCGCGGCGATGGAGGTCGGGAGGCCGATCGCCGCAAACGCGAGAAGCGTCCACAGAGTCCTACGTCGCCCGCAGAGGCGAATGCCGCTCGGGCAGATCGGAGTCGAGATCGTTCTCATCAGGAATCCCTCGGCGCAATGAATCAGGCAACGTTGATTGGTGATCTTCGGTCGTGGCAGGGAGAAGTCAAGGTTCCGGTCGTCTGCCTTGTCGGAAGGCGTCGGCGCCCATATCGAGGACTGAGAACACGGACCTCGATCGACGCAGGGCGCGATTCGCGGCGGCGTTCTCAACCGCGCCTCCTCAGCGGATTTCGGGCTTCCCGCACCAGTCTGCGAAGTGATGAGTCGAGGTTGCGGGCTTCTCGAGCCGGCGGGATACTCAACGGGAGATGTCTTCGACGTCACTCGCCTCCGCGCACCGTTCCGCTCTCCCGCGCCCGGTTTCGGCGCAGCGGGTGGCCGCGGTGCTGATGGTCATCTGCGAGGCCGCGGTCGTCGCGCAACCCTCCCGGGGCTGGTTCTTCGCCTCCGGGCTGATGTCTCTGGCGCTCCTCAGCATCCTGCTGGCCAGCCGACGCCGACTCCCCGACCTGTCGATGTTCTGGCAGGTCGTCTGCGTGACTGCGGTCTTTTCGGCCAAGTACACCCTCTTTCCGCACGTCTTTCCTGTCGACGCGTCCTACATCAACAGCGAGCTGAGTCACGAGATCGCCAACGGCCTGATCGCCGTTCAGCTCTGCGTGCTGTATCAGACGCGATACGAAGAACGTATTCCGTCAACGTTCATTCTCCTCGGCGGGATCGCGGTCGTCTTCGGCTGCAATGCCCGTGTTCACGGCCATCAGCGCAACGTCGCGCTGCTGCTGTCGGTTCTGTACCTTCTCAGTATCGGGCTCGTCGCCATGACGAGCCGTCGGCGGGTCGCCGGAACCCGTCCCGGCGGCGGCTGGCGGATTGCGATCATGGCAACGGTGATCCTGGTCTTCGCCGTGATGTCCTTTGCCTCGGCCCACCTTCTCCGAAAGTACGAACGGGACCTGGAGTCGCTCGGCCTCCACTATCTGGCCGGGGTTGAAGGAGACAACCCCCAGCGCCCCGGGGTTTCGGGGTCGGG
>JAEYWB010000952.1 GCA_023429275.1 Planctomycetota bacterium | reverse complement strand
GAAGCGACTGTGGGCGAGCAGGTCGCCGCGCCGTTCATTCTGAACTCCCCGGCCCTCGACCGACAGCTCAGTCCCGAGAACGCGGCCGCCGTGTCGATGCTCCGGGAGGCTGATACTGCTCTCCTGCGTGACGTGCAGCCGGGACACAGCCAGTACGGCTACTACGGTTACGACGGGCGGAACTTCGCCACGATTCAGGGGCTCCAGGAGACCCTCGTCCTGCAGGAACTCTGCCGCACCGGGCATCTCGGGTGGATCCTGGCGAGGGGAGCGAGCCTCCTGGCGGCACCGGTCCTGCGATGGGACGACGGCTCCCCCTGGACGCTGCGACTCGTCGGGCGGCAGGACGGAAGAAAGAAGCAGTGGATCATCACGGCGGAACTGGCCAGGCCCGGCGCCGGTCCCGACGAACCTCCGGTTCCGCTGAGCTCGGCCGTCGCGATCTTTCGCGAGTCGGTGTTGTTTCCCGACCGCATCGTCCGCGCGAACCTTCGCGATCAGCGGAAGTGGGTCGAGGCGTTTCGCCGCTCGGAGAAGCTCGTCGTTCCGTTCGCAGACCGGCAGGAGTTCATCACCGCCGTCTGGGGAAGCCCGCATCGCCCCGAGCTCGCGCTCCCCCCCGAGCTGATGCTCCGCCAGGAGACGGTCGTCCCGACTCCGCGACTTGTCATCATTCCGGCCACTGCCGGCACTCCGCCGAAGCGGCTCCCCGGGAATGTCGAGTTTCAGTACGGCGACGTCCGGATTCGTGCCTCGAATCCTCGCCCGGTTGCCATGGATCCGTCCGCCGGCAAGCTGTTCCCGCGCGACATGGCCGCGGAACGGAGCGCGATCAGGGACCTCCAGTCGCGAGGAATCGCCCCGGCAACCCGCCAGACCGAAGAGGATCCCGATGTCCGCGTCCCGCGGACCGAGTTCGAAGGAATCGTCGCCGCCCTGACCGAACGAGGCTGGACGGTCGTCGCCGATGGCCGGGCGATCCGTCGCCCCGGCCAGTTCCGGATGACGGTCACGTCGGGAGTCGACTGGTTCGACCTCGACGGAACCTTTGACTTCGACGGCACCGCGGCAAAGCTCCCGGCTCTCCTCCAGGCGGTCCGCGACGGCAAGAGCTACGTCCTGCTCGACGATGGCTCCCAGGGGATGCTTCCGGCCGAATGGCTCCAGCGTTTCGGCGGGCTGTCGGCCCTCGGTGAGACCGAGGGGGAGGCGGTCCGCTTCAAGCCGTCACAGGCGATGCTCCTCGAGGCTCTGCTGGCCGCGCAGGACAACTCGTCATCCGACCGGGCGTTCACCCGGTTCTGCGACCGCCTGCGATCGTTTACGGGGGTCAAGTCGAAGTCCGCCCCGAAGAGCTTTCGCGGAACGCTTCGCGACTACCAGAAGCAGGGGCTCGGCTGGCTCGACTTCTTGCGCAAGTTCCACGTCGGTGGGTGCCTTGCGGACGACATGGGACTCGGGAAGACGATCCAGGTCCTGTGCCACCTCGAATCGCTCCGCGCGGCGCACCTCCGCGCCATCGCCCGGGCGAAGGAGAATGAAGACGGAACGACTGCGGACGTCTCACCCCGAAAGCCCTCTCTCGCCGTCGTCCCCAAGAGCCTCGTCTTCAACTGGCGGGACGAGGCGGCGAAGTTCGCGCCCGATCTCAAGGTGCTGACCTATACGGGTCTCGAGCGGCACGCGATCTTCGAAGAGATCGCGACGGCCGACCTCGTGGTCACAACGTATGGGACGCTCCGGAAGGACATCGTCAAGCTGAAGGACATTGCGTTCGACACAGTGATTCTCGATGAAGCCCAGACGATCAAGAATGCCCAGTCGGACAGTGCAAAGGCCTGTCGGCTCCTGAATGGCGACCATCGCCTCGCGATGACCGGGACGCCGATCGAGAACCATCTCGGGGAGCTCTGGTCGCTGTTCGAGTTCCTCAATCCGGGGATGCTCGGCCGCTCGTCGGCATTCCAGTCGGTCGCCCGCGAGACGAACGCCGCCTCCCCCTCGATCAAGGTCCTCGCCCGGGCCATCGCACCGTACGTCCTCCGTCGCACCAAGGCCGAGGTCCTGACGGAGCTTCCGGAGAAGACCGAGCAGACGCTGACGGTCGATCTGCCTCCCAGGCACCGAAAGCTCTACAACGAGTTGCGGGACCACTTTCGGGCGACGCTCTCGAACAGGATCGAGACCGATGGGCTGGCGCAGTCGAAGATTCATGTCCTCGAGGCGCTGCTGCGGCTGCGGCAGGCGGCGTGCCATCCGGGGCTCGTCGACCCGAAGCGGCGCAACGAGGGGAGCGCAAAGCTCGATGCCCTCATCGAGCAGCTCGAGGAGGTCGTCGACGAGGGGCACAAGGTCCTGGTCTTCTCGCAGTTCACGTCGCTCCTGTCGCTGGTCTGCAAGAGCCTCGACGCCCGGAAGATTCGTTACGAGTACCTCGACGGCAAGACCGCGAACCGCAAGGCGGGTGTCGATCGGTTCCAGACCGACAGCGATTGCCCGGTCTTCCTGATCAGCCTCAAGGCCGGGGGCCATGGCCTCAACCTGACGGCGGCAGACTACGTCTTCATCCTCGACCCGTGGTGGAACCCGGCGGTGGAAGCCCAGGCGATCGACCGCGCTCACCGCATGGGCCAGACGAAGCGGGTGTTCGCCTACCGAATCATCGCGAAGGGCACCGTCGAAGAGAAAGTCCTCGCCCTGCAGCAGCAGAAGCGCGAACTGGCGGAGGCGATCATCTCCGAGAACCAGAGCCTGATCCGCCGGCTGACCGCCGAGGATCTGCAACTGCTGCTCAGTTAGAGCCGGTCGCCAGACGGGGTACTTCTCCGTTCTACGGCCATTTCGGGTCGTGCTCCGGAACTGTTGTCGCATCTTGACCTCTCCCGGCCCGAGGGTGACAATACTCGCGTGTTCCGGCTCCTCCTCACCGTCGCTGTTGCCCTTCCGGCCCTGGCGCTCCCATTCGCCCCGGGTCCCCTGGGGAGAAGTTGCCATCAGCCGGAAAGCGTGACTTCGGACTCCGCGACTTGTCCTGTCAGCGAGCGAGCCTCCTGCTGCGCAGACGCGTGCCGCTCCGGATGCTGCAAGGTCGGCTCCTCGGCCCACCCTGAGCCGACGCCCCGGGCTCCCTCCTGTTGTGGGACCTCGCGGGATTCCTCCGGTGCCGGTTCGCCCGGGGGATGCGGCGGGAGCTGCAGCGGATGTCCCTGCTGTTTCTCGATGCCGATGAGCGTCGCGGCTGTTTCTCCCGCTTCTGCTCTCCGGTCCGACA
>JAEYWB010000940.1 GCA_023429275.1 Planctomycetota bacterium | reverse complement strand
GTTTGAGGGTTCCAGCCGACCGTGTGGCAACAGAGGCACTCGGGATCGAAGATCCGCGGGATGAAGTCCATCTGGCCTTTGCGGCCGACCTGCAGTGTCGTATAGCCCTTGGCATGCTTGGTGCCGTCCCAGATCTTGCAGGAATTGGCGTGGCACTCACGGCAGGTCTCGACGCCGACGAATTTCTTGTCGGACGGAATCGGCTCGGTGATCAGGCTCTCCCAGTGATCCTTGAGCTGGTCCTGATACTCGCGCATCACCTGGATCATCGACTCGGCGTTCTTGAGCGTTTCCGGAGCGACCTCGACGTTCGTGTACTTGAAGGGCTGGGCGCGATCGTTCGGGTAGTAACCGATGACGCCGACCGTCCGCCCCTTCATGCCGGAGGTGACGACCATGGTCTTGCCGACCTTTTCAGCAACCTTCGGGGGGTCTTCATAGCCCCCGGCGCTGACGACGATCTGGAACGCGGGGAACTTGGCCGCCCAGGCCTTCGAGTTGTCGAGCGAGTCATGGGAGAGAAGGACGAGCAGGTCGGGCTTCTTCTCCTTGAGCTCGCCCAGCACGCGGGTCAGGGTCGCCTCCACCATGTCGACCTTGAGTTCGTCGGTCGAGAAGGAGCTGACCTCCTTCTTCCAGGCGTCGCCGTAGATGCTGACGATGGCGACCTTTTTGCCTCCCCGTTCGACCATCGTGTAGTCGAGCGGCATGCCGAGCGATTTGTCGATGATCGTCAGGTTCGCCCCGAGGAACGGCAGCTGAAAGTTCGGGTCGACGTTCTTGAACTCCTGGTAGAGCTCGAAGAGGCGTTGCGGTCCGAACTTCAGGTCCTCAGTTCCGATCGCCAGGGCGTCGTACTTCATGCGGTCGAGCCCTTTGACGAGAGCTTCGAGCTTCCACCGCATCTGGGGGTGATAAACTCGCTCATCCTTCAGGAGTCCGCCGATGTCGACGGCGACGACAGGCCACTTCTTGTCCTCCCGGAGGTAACGGAGGAAGTCGGCCCGGCGAGCGTAGCCCCCGACCTGCCGCTCGGAACAGCCGCACGGCTCGAGGTAGCCATGGGCCTGGCCGGTGATCGCGAAGCAGAGCTGCGGGGTCTTCCAGTCCGCGAGGAGCGGCTCGGCCTCGGCCGTCTTCCCGGGCTCGGACTTCGCCAGCAGGCTTCCGGCGTCCTCGGTCTCGTCCACCGGGCCTTCGGTGCCTTTGTCCATCGGCGCCTTGGCGGCGTTCGACGACGCCCGGGCCGGAGCACCCTTTTCGGCGGACGGGGTGGGAGAAACCGACGGAGGGTCGCCGTCGACGACGACCGGACGGGATTTCTCCGCCTCCCGCTGCTTCCAGAGGAAGTAGCTGGTCAGGCTGGCCGAGAAGATTACGACGAGCAGCACGAGGACGGCTCGTCCGGCACGCGAGTCGACCGGGGTCGTTGCAGGAGCCGCGACACGCAGACCGGCGCTGATCGGGAATTCCATCGCCATCGACAACACTCCGTCCATGCCACCCGAAGGGAAGTGTCCGGGTGTCAACCAAGTGTAGCTGACCGTACGACTCGGAACGACTCCAGTTTGCGGCCGTCTAGGGGGCGGAACGAGGCCCAACAGAGCGGTGTGCGCCTCCGGAATCTCGAAATCCAGGCCGAGCGAACGCGCCACTTCCGGGCGCCACGGCGAGGTCTGGCGACGGCCGATCGCCGACGCCATACTTGAAGCGGACGGATTCCGCGGCAGTCGTGTGTCTCCGCATTGGCCGGCGCTGCATCGTGACGCATGATTCCCAATGAGATCCTCGACACTCTCCGTCAGCTCCGGCACCGGATCCGGCGGTATGTCCTCGTCGAGGGGATCGCGATCGTGGTCGCGGCCCTCTGCCTCTTCTTCTGGCTGACATTCGGTGCGGATTCGGCCTACTTCGCGGTCCGCAAGCTCGAGTTGCCGGCGTGGTTCCGGCGGCTGGCGCTCCTCGCGGCGGTCTGCTCCGCGACCTTCCTGATCGCAACCTGGATCTTCGGACGGTACTTCCGGGGGTTCGGCCAGAGGGCACTCGCACTCGTGCTCGAACGGCGGTTTCCTCAGCTCGACGACCGGCTCATCACGGCGATCGATCTCTCGGATTCGCCGCAGGCGACCGCGTCACCCGTCAGCTCGGCGCTCACGCAGCGGACGCTGGCCGATGCCGCCTCGTCCCTGCGGAACCTCGACCTCGGAAAGGTCTTCGATCCACGCCCGCTCCGGAAGGTCCTCACGGTTGCAGCTGTCCTGCTGATGTCGGTTGTCGCTTTCAGCGCAATCCACGCCAGCGGCGTTCAGCGGTGGTACAACGCCTTCGTCCTGGGACAGGAAGGCTACTGGGAGCCCTATCGCCAGAGCCTGATGACGGTTCATGTTGTCGCCCAGCCCGGCGACCGCGTGCGGCAGTTCGACGACGCTCTTGTGTACAAGCATCCGCGGGGGTCGGACCTCACCCTGGTCGCGACATCGCCTGAGGGTAAACTCGTTCCGGAGCGGGTGTCGTTGTCCTATCGGGCATACGCCTCCGGCGGCACGGCCCGCGGATCGGTGACGATGACCCGCACCGGCGACCGGGAGTTCCGGCAGTCGCTGAGCCGGGTGATCGAGAACCACGACCTGTGGGTCAGCGGCGGCGACTTCATCAACCCACGGCCCTACCGCATCCAGGTGGTCGACCTCCCCAAGATCGATGCCCTGCAGCTCGTGTGCGACTACCCGACCTACACCGGCATGGACTCGCTGGAAGACCAGCCGGTCGCGATCGTCGGAACGCAGGCTTCGCTTCCAATGGAGACGAAGTTCTGGCTGGAGGCGAAGCTCAACAAGCCGATCCGGGCGGCCTGGATCCGGACGAAAGCCTTCGAGATCGAAACCCGCGCCCAGGACCCGGGCGGCTCGCAGTCCCCCCCCAGGCCTCCGCGGACATTGACGATTCTTCCCGGCGAAATGACCCGCGGAGAGACGGTCCCGCTGCCGGGAGAGGGACCATGGATTTCCTCAGACGGCCTGACGCTCCGGGTCCCGCTTGAGGTCACGGCGAAAGCGGCGACATCGCTGGTCGAGATCGCCGAAGGAAAGCGGAGCCTCGCAGCGGACGAGTTCATTCCGCTCCCCTCCGACGCAACGCTCCAGATCTCGATGGAGGACATCGACGAGGTGATCAGCCCCGAGCCGATTCCGCTCACGATCGCCGGCATCGTCGACCGCGAACCGGTCGTCGAGGCGAAGCTCGCTGGCGTCGGATCCGCCATCACCAGGACGGCCAGCGTCCCGCTGGTCGGCCGGATCACCGACGATTACGGCGTCGCCCGGGCGGAGTTCGGCGTCAAGGTGGACGAGGCGCCCGAGTTCACCGTCCGTCCGATCAGCCAGCCGCCGCGTGGCGAAAAGGAGTTCGTGCTCAAGGGAGCGGAAGACGACCGGTCGGAACGGTTCAACGTCCTCAATCTCGACCTCCGCGAAGGGCAGATGTTCGCACTGACTCTCTTCGGACAGGATGCCGATTCGATCAACGGCCCCCATCGGGCTCACGGCGAGGTGTACAGCTTCAGCATCGTCTCGCCGGAGGACCTGCTCGCCCGGCTGTACGACAAGGAGCTCAACCTCAGGCTCCGCTTCGAGCAGATCATCGATGAGACCCAGCGGCTGCGGGACGACCTCGACAAGCATCTCCAGAAAGCCCAG
>JAEYWB010000896.1 GCA_023429275.1 Planctomycetota bacterium | reverse complement strand
TCCTGGCTGCTCGCGGTCTTCGCCTCAACGTTCTTGATGCGAAGGATCTGGCAAGTGATTTGGGTGATTTTCACGATGGCGTGAGAGGGGTTAGAGGTGAGTGGTTAGAGGTTAGAGAGGAATACAGGAGGGTACGGCGTGGGGCGGATGGTCGTTGGTGGATCGAGACGGCAGGAGGAAACGTCGCGGTGTGTCACGTCTTCTCTCTAACCTCTAACCACTCACCTCCCCCTCACCTCGATTTCGCGTCCTACGACGACGCAGTGCTGTCCGCGCGGGATCGGGGCGCACCACGCCTGGGCGAGGACGACGCCGTCGACTCCGGCCCGGGCCGGCCAGGGGTCCATGTCGATGTGGTCGAAGTCGTGGAGGTAGCCGACGATGTCCCCCTTGCGGACGCGCGTGCCGCATTCGAGGACGCATTCGTAGTGGCCGTCGAACGGAGCGACCGTGAAGCAGTCCCGGTCGACCATCTCGAGCTTTCGCTGGTTCCCCTCGGCGTGGTAGGCGATCTTCTCGATCGACCCCTTGAGGAGGCCGTTGTGGATCAGCGCGGCGAGCACGCCGTGGCGGCCGTACTTCACCCCCTCGGCGTTCACGGCGCTTCCCCAGCCGAGCTCGGTACCGACGGTGATCTTGCCGAGCCGCTCCGCCTCGCTTGGAAGGAGACCGGGCGTCACGTTCTGGTAGACCATGAGCGACGGGGTGCCGAACCAGCGGGCGGTCTCCTCGATCTTCTTCGCGAGGACCGGGTCGTCGACAGGGTGATAGTTGGCACAGATCGAGAACCGGGCGACGTTCCCCCCCGAGTGCAGGTCGATCACGACATGGACCCGCGGCCAGATGTATTGCCGGACGAACGCCGCGATCCGGTGCGTGATTCCCGACAGCGCCGGCTGGACACCCGCCCCTTCGACGAATGCCCGGTTGAGGTTCACCCGGTCGTCCGGAGTGCTTTCACGCGTCCCCGCCCGGAAGGCAGACGGATTGAGCACGGGGATGAAGATGATCCGGCCGAGGACATCCTCCGTCTTGATCTCACGCAGGAGATGCTTGAGGACGACCGGCCCCTCGTATTCGTTGCCGTGATTGGAGCCGAACGAGACGAGCCCCTCCCCCGGCTTGGCGTTCGGGCCGACCCAGACCGTGAGGGGAATGAGATGGTCCCCCCAGATGCTGTCATGCTCGAGGGCCAGCCAGTAGTCCCGCCGGCCGGGGGAGTCGAGGTCGATCTGATTCGGACGGGCGACGATTCGGTTCATTGGGAGAGTCAACAGGATGGCGATCTCGGCTTTGGTTCGTGCCGAGGAAAATTGGGTGAAGAGGATTCACCACCAAGACACAAAGACACGAAGGAAAGACAGCACAAGAGTCTCGCCTGGTCTGTTCCTCTCTTCTTGGTGTCTTCGTGTCTTGGTGGTTGATCTCCTCTTGCAGAAAACATGGCTGCCTATGCGAGGATGTCCTTGAGCACATGCCCGTGGACGTCGGTCAATCGGAAATCCCGACCGGCGTAGCGGTAGGTCAGTTTCTCGTGGTCGAAGCCGAGCAGGTGCAGGATCGTGGCGTGCAGGTCGTGGACACTCGTCGGCTTGTCGACCGCCTTGAAGCCGAAGTCGTCGGTCGCGCCATAAGTGGTCCCGCCCTTGATCCCGCCTCCGGCGAGCCAGACGCTGAATCCGTAGTGGTTGTGGTCGCGGCCGCTCCCCCCTTCGGGGGTCGGCGTCCGGCCGAACTCGCCCCCCCAGAGGATGAGGGTGTCGTCGAACATCCCCCGCTGCTTGAGGTCCGCCATCAGCGCGGAGATCGGCTGGTCGAGCTCGCCCGCCAGCTTCCGATGGGCATTGGCGATATCGGAATGGTTATCCCAGGGCTGCCCCGCTCCATGCCAGAGCTGGATGTACCGCACGCCCCGTTCGAGGAGCCGGCGGGCCATGAGGGTCTGCCGGCCGTGGACATGCGTGCCGTAGAGCTCCTGGATGTGCTGCGGCTCGCGGGAGATGTCGAACGCCTCGGCCGCTTCGGCCTGCATCCGGAAGGCGAGCTCGAACGACTGGATCCGGGCCTCGAGCCGCGGATCGATCCGGCTGTCGCGATGCTCCTCGTTGAACGCCTTGAGCAGGTCGAGCTGGCGTCGCTGGACCCCGGGGGAGGCGTGCGGGCTGCGGATGTTCTCGATGAGCTTCTCGACCTGCCGGTGCTGCGGGTCGAGGAACGTCCCCTGGTAGACACCCGGCAGAAAACCCGACTGCCAGTTCTCGGAGTCCTTGATCGGCATCCCGCCGGGACACATGGCGATAAAGCCCGGGAGGTTCCGGTTCTCTGCCCCGAGGCCGTAGAGGACCCACGCCCCGACGCTCGGCCGCGGCTGGGCGGAATCGCCGCAGTTCATGAGCATCAGCGACGGCTCGTGATTCGGCACGTGCGCGTACATCGAGCGGATGACGGCGATGTCGTCGGCATGCTGGGCGGTCCGCGAGAAGATCTCGCTCACCTCGAGGCCGCTCTCTCCATATCTGTCGAACTTGAAGGCCGACGGCAGAGCGCCGCCGGTCTTGCGCTCGGTCGTCAGCGTCGTCGGGACCGGCTTCCCCGCGTGCTGCTGCAGGGCGGGCTTCGGGTCGAACGTGTCGACGTGGGACGGCCCGCCATTGCAGAAGAAGTGAATGACCCGCTTGACCTTCGCCCCGTAGAGCGGCTGCCGAAGGCCGACGCCCCCTTCGGGCACGGTTGCGGCCTGCAGGGCGTTGTCATCGGCGAGAAGCCCCGCCAGCCCGAGCGCACCGAGCCCCATCCCGGATCGCTGGAGGAGCGAGCGGCGTGACATCGCCGCGAGAGGATTCGAACTCATGGGCCGTTAGTCCTCAATCCACAAACAAAAACTCATTGGAAACGATCAGCACCTGGGCGAGCTGCTCCATTCGGGTCAGCCGCACGGGGGGTGGACCGCTGAAGTCGCGGCGGGCATCCCAGAGGACGGGGCGGGCCGCTTCGTCAGGTACCCCCGCCGATGTCGGCATCGACACCTCCCGGACCACCGGCGCCCAAAGATGCTGCTCGCTGTTGAGGTTGGCGTTGAGGTCGACGACGAAGTCGAGCGTGTCCCCCGCCTCGAAGGGGATCGACTCGACGTTCATCTCCTCCTTGCGGTTGAACACGGTCGCCGACTTCAGGAGCCCTCCCCGGCTCGCGACGATGTAGCAGCGGACCCCGTCGCCGACGGCCGGCTCATGGATCGCGGTGGAAGCGACCGAGAAGACACCACTCCGAGGGGCGGTCCAGCGGCGGACGACGGAGTGCTTCAGGTCGTCTCCGGTGTGTCCTCCCTCGTCGGTCAGCTGCAGCCATCCCAGACCACCTCCCGGCCACTCTGCGGCCCCCTGCCAGGCGGTTCCGGTGAAGTGGGGGAGCTTCGCGAAGCCTTTCAGCGTCTTGCTCGTCTCGTCGAGCTCGCCGTAGCCGTATTGCCACGCGAGCGACTCCGGCCGGGGTTTCGAATCGGGTTCGGCCACGGCCGAGTCGAGAAACGCGAGACCCCGGGTCAGCTGCGACGGCGTCGGCTCGCGCTGGAATGCCAGGCGGTAGATACCGCGGATCGTCTCCGAAGGGCTCTTCTCCCCCGAAGACTTCACGCGAGCGACGACGGACCTGGCGTGTTCGGCGACGAACGGATGATTCATCGCGAACAGGGCCTGCTGCGGAACGGTCGTCTCGCTCCGCTGCGGCGTGTGGAGATCGGGATTTGCAAAGTCGAAGACCCGCAGGACCGACGGCAGGAACTGGCGGTCGACGAGGCCGTAAAGAGTCCGTCGCCGGTTCGCGAGGCCATCCCCCGCGAAGAGGTCCGCCGCGCGGCCCCCCGCCCGCAGGTCCAGCCGGCCGGAGACCGAGAGGGCCGTGTCGCGGAACTCCTCAAATGTCAGTCGCCGCGGGTTCATCCGCCACAGGAGGCGGTTCCCGGGATCGAGCTGCATCGCCTTCGCCCGGACCGCGGAATCAACCGGTGCGTCCGACCGCTGCCGGTACGCATTCGACAGGACGATCAGCCGGTGAATGTGCTTGGTGCTCCAGCCGTTCTCGACCAGTTGGCGGGCCAGCCAGTCGAGGAGTTCGGGATGGCTCGGGTTCTCCGCGCGGATGCCGAAGTCGCTCGGGGTGTTGACGAGGCCGGTTCCGAAATGATGCTGCCAGAGACGGTTCACCCAGACGCGGGCCGTGAGCGGATTGGCCGGATCGACGATCGCCCGAGCGAGCTCGAGCCGGCCGCTTCCGTGCTGAAACGGCTTCGGATCCGGTCCGGCGATCACGGAGAGGAAGTGCCTCTCGACCTCGCCGCCGCGGGTCTTCGGATTCCCCCGGCGGAAGACGCGGGCGGGGCGGATCTGGGCGCGGTCGACAAGACGGACGGCGTGAGCCGGCGCCAGCGGCGACTGGTTCAGCCAGCGATCGACCTCTCCCTGGAGCTTCCAGAGCTCGGTACAGACGTCGGAGCTGAAGTACCCTTCTGTCGAGACAACCGCCTCGTCCGGAACAAGACAGGGAGAGCCGGGGGCGTACATCACCTGCCGCAGCTCTTCGGCGGCCGGGTCGGGAAGCGCGGCCGGGACGGGTTTCATCTCCTTCGTCGCCACCTCGCAGGCCGCTTTCCATTCCGCCTCGACCTGCGCGAGGAGCTTTCCGTAACGCTCGGCGACTTCCCGCATTGAGGCGGGAGGCGGGGTCAGGGCCGCCGCGACCCGGGCATTGACCGCGGGTCCGCCAGGGGAGGTGATTTCCTGGATGACTGCGGGGGCTCCGGCGGCAAACTCCCCGGGGAGTGAGGCGAGTCGCTGCCAGGGACCGAAGACCGGGTCGGTCGCCCGGCTCTTCGCGGCGAGATAGGCCTCCCAGCGGCGGACGAACGTCGGAATGATGTCGGTCGCCGCGAGGATCTGGTCAAAACCCTCTTCCGGATACTTGTCGAGCTCCGTCTGGGCAACAAGGTAGTCGGTGATCCGGCTGCGGACGCGATCGGCCGCCTCCTTGTGCCGCGTCGCGGTCGTGTCGCGGAGCTTCTGCTGCCGCGAAGTCAGCTCCTTCTCGAAGGCGGCATAGGCCTCATCCTTCGTCCCGGGAGGGCTCGCGACGGGGGTGAGCTGTTCCGTCGAGTTCAGGAAGACGCCGTACAGCGAGTAGTAGTCGGCGGTCGGGATCGGATCGTACTTGTGGTCGTGGCAGCGGGCACACGCGACGGTCAGCCCCATCGTGCCGCGGGTCACGACGTCGATCCGGTCGTCGATGATGTCGTGGGTGACGCCGAGGAACCGGCGGCCGAGCGTGAGAAAGCCCATCGCCGCGGCGCTCGCCGGGTCATCCGGGGCGACCTGGTCGGCGGCAAGCTGAAGCAGAAGGAACTGGTCGTACGGGAGATCGCGGTTCAGGGCCGCGACCACCCAGTCGCGATAGGCCGGCGCGTGAACCCAGAAGCGTTCTTCGCGGGCGTAGACGTACCCCTTCGTGTCGGAGTAGCGGGCGACATCGAGCCAGTGCCTCGCCCAATGCTCACCGTACTGCGGGGAGTCGAGCAGCCGGTCGACGAGCTTTCGATAAGCATCGGAATCAGAACTGGCGACGAAGGCTTCGACCTCTTCCGGAGTCGGCGGGAGTCCCGTCAAGTCATAGGTGACCCGACGAATGAGCGTCCGTCGGTCCGCGGGCGGGGAGGAAGGGAGCCCGACACCCGCAAGCTTCTGCTGGATGAACGCATCGACGGGAGTCGCAACAGACAAGGCGTCGCCGCCAGCAGGGGGCTCGACCCGGGCAACCGGATGGAACGCCCAGTGATCGCGCCATTTCGACCCGGAGGAAGGGGAGCCGGCCGTGACGGGCCAGGGAGCGCCGAGACGGACCCAGCGTTCAAGAGTCGCGACCTGCGCGGGGGTCAACGGCGCGTCGGGGGGCATCTGCGTCTCCCCCTGGTACCGAACCGCCTGGATCAGCCGGCTCTCGTCCGGCTTTCCGGGAACGATCGCCGGTCCGTTCTCGCCCCCCTTGAGGAGCGCCTCCCGCGAGTCAAGCCGGAGATCAGCCCACTGCTTCGTCGCACCGTGACACTTCCCACAGTTCTCGACGAGGAGCGGCCGGACCTCTTTCTCAAAGAACTCATGCCCGGCGTCATCGGCCCCGACAGACGGAACCGCGCCACCCAGAACAGCGACACAGACCAGAAAAAACAGAACGAGCGGCGACCTGTCGAGCAATCCGGGAGATCGGGAAGCCACTGGCATCAACCGCTCACAGAACAGGGCCGGACATTGGCGGCCGGCCGCGGAGGCGAGCTTCGAGACAGGGGCGGATTGTAGACAATCCGAATCCCATTGTCCACGATCGCAAAGAAAAACCGCCGGCCGGATTGTAGACAATCTGAAACACATTGTGTACAAGAGGATCGTCGCATTCGCGGCACTTCGAAGCCCTTTCCCTCAGCTGGTCCAGAGCGTCTTCCGTCGGCGCGTCTTCTTTTTCGTGCCGGTTCCGAGGCCCTCTGTTCGAATCTGTTGAGGCCGGGTTCTCGCCTCGCGAGTCATTATGGCTGGTCGAAACTCCTCGCCTCCTTCTGGAACTTCCCGCGGCACAGCCACCGCCGGTTCGGCCGAGATCGTGGCCGAGCTGCGGCGGGACATCCTGTCGGGCCGCATGCCCGAGGGGCTGCGGGTCACGGAGGCGGAATTGGCGAAGCGATTCGGCGTCGGCCGCGGGCTCGTCCGCGAGGCGGTGCAGCGGCTGACCCAGCAGGGCCTGCTGCACACTCGGCTCAACTGTGGTGCAGTCGTGGCTCCCGAGGCTCCCAAGACCATCCGCCGGCTGATCGTTCCGATCCGTCGGTCGATCGAGACACATGCCCTGCAGCTCGTGTTCGACGAGCTGACAGAGGAAGACTTCCGCCGCTGGGAAGAAATTGTCGCCCAGATGCGCCCGGCCTGCCAGAAGGGGGACTTTCACGCCCTGGCGGAGCTGGACATTGCCTTTCACCGGTTCCTGCTCGACCGCGCCGGGCAACCCGATCTCATTTCGATCTGGGACACCCTGGCCGGGCGGATCCGGTCTCACTTCCGCCGCGCCCAGCGGCGATGCTCCGACCCGATGGAGATCTACGAAGAACACGCGGGCCTCGTGAAGGTCTTCCGTGAGGGGACGCTCGAGGAGGCGATGCGAGTCCTGAAGGAAAAGATCGACTAGCGGGATCGCCGGAGCTCCGTGCGAGCGGAGATATCCTGCGGGCCGCGTGGCATTGGACGTGCAGTCCGGTCTTCGGCAGGAAGCCGTTGAGGGGTGCGGCCAGCTCTCCGCCCCTTCCTGGAGGTTGAGCGAGAGCGGAACTATCGGACCGCCGCTTCGGCGACGGCTCCGTGATCCGCAGGCTTCCGGTGCATTGCCGGCCAGGGAAGCCTGCGCGGATGCTGCGTCTGGCGTCGTCAAAGTTCCCGTTCGGGAGAGGCGACCATGGCGCTGCGCGGACCCGTTTCGGGCTGCGCGATTCCTCGTCATGTCTGCCC
>JAEYWB010000879.1 GCA_023429275.1 Planctomycetota bacterium | reverse complement strand
GCTGGGGCCTTCTCGCAACCTGGTGGGTTGGTGTGCTGCTCGGCATTCCCCTCGCCTTCAGCGCTCGATACGGGCCCCGTCCGAAGCGGTCGGTCCGCTCAATGGTTCGACCCATTGCAACACTGCTGGTTGTGATGGCAATCAGCGCAGCGGTTGCCGGGGTAACCGGATGGTTTCTGGCCTCATCCGGCGCCGTCTTCTTCGTCGGTCCGATGGCGCATCGGCTCCCGGCACACCGGCATGTCCCGTTCCTTGCCGACCTCTGGGCCCACTCGGCGAGCTATCTGGTCGCCTTCGTGGGGGGATGCTGGATGATCTTTCGCGTCTGGAGGTCGCGAAACGGGACTTTCAGTCGGTGAAAACGGGCGACCGGTGGACCACGGCCGACCATGCCTTCAGAGCATCACACGTCTGCCGGACGTCGTGGACCCGAAGGTAATCCGCCCCGAGCTGGGCGACCGCGAGACTCACGCCGATCGTTCCGGCGTCCCGTTCATCCAGCGGGTGGCCGACGATCTTCGCGATGAACCGCTTGCGGGAGTGGCCGATCAGCACTGGCCGGCCTGTCTGCTGAAACCGGTTCAGTTGCGTGAGGAGAGCGACGTTGTGTTGCGGCGTCTTGCCGAATCCGATTCCGGGGTCGACGAGCACTCGTTCGGCCGCAATTCCCCCGCTGGCGAGGAACGCGACGCGCTGTTCGAGGAGCTCGGCGACCTCTTCGACGACGTTTCCGTAGCGCGGATCGATCTGCATCGTCTGCGGCGTCCCCTGGATGTGCATCACGACGATGCCGCAGTCCGAGTCCGCGCAGAGGTCCGTCATTCGGGGGTCGAACGTCAGTCCGGAGATGTCGTTGACGATGACGGCCCCTGCCGCCAGGGCTTCGCGGGCGACGGCGGACTTTGAGGTGTCGATCGAGATCGGGACGGTCGTCTGAGCGGCGAGTCGCTCGATGACCGGGACGACGCGCCGGATCTCGTCCGCTTCGGAAACCGGGATGGCGCCGGGACGGGTCGATTCTCCGCCGATGTCCAGGATCTCCGCACCCTCGGCGGCAAGCTGCAGGGCCCGATCGACCCCCCGCGCGGGATCGAGGAACTGGCCGCCGTCGGAGAAGCTGTCGGGCGTGACGTTGACGATTCCGAAGACGCGAGGGATCCGCCGGGTGCCAAGTCGCAGTCCGGCGAAGACCCACTCTCGTTCGGCCGGTACGAGGCTCATCTCGGCGATTCCTCCCGCGGCCGGCTCACCGAACGGAACAGGTCCGCCGCGAGAGCGACCGTCTCGGTCTGGATGGCGACAATCTCCCGGACATCGTCGGCATACCCGCCCGCCATCGTGATCACGACCGGCAGGTTCCAGGCCCGGCACGCCGAGAGGACACGGCGATCCCGCTCCGCCAGGGCCGGTTTCGTCACGGCGAGTCCTCCGAGGCGATCCCCTTCATAGGGGTCCGCTCCCGCCAGGTAGAAGAGGATGTCGAACCCGCCTTCACCCTGGATCGTCTGCAGCGCCTGGTCGAGGGCGGAGAGGTAGGGCTCGTCTCCTGTTCCGGGCGGAAGAGGAAAGTCGAGGTCCCCTGGAGGCTTCCGGGCCGGAAACGCCTTCGCGGCGAAGAGGGAGATCGTGAAGACCGAATCGTCGCCCTCGAAGATCTCCGCCGTCCCGTCCCCGTGGTGGACATCGCAGTCGAGCACGACCGCCCGCCGGATCGCCCCTTCCGACTGGAGCGTCCGGACCGAAACCGCGACGTCGTTGAAGACGCAGTATCCTCCTCCCCGGTCGGCAAAGGCGTGGTGGGTCCCGCCAGCCAGGTTGATGCCGATCCCGTCCAAGAGCGCAGCACGGGCCGCCGCGAGCGTCCCTCCCGTCGAGCGGCGGCAGCGTTCGACCATTTCACGTGACCAGGGAAAGCCAATCCGCCGTTGCTCAGCTTCGGTCAACGTCCCGCAGGTGACGCGCGAGAGGTAGTCGGCCGTGTGAACGAGCCGCAGTTGATCGTCGGAGGCGGCCGGAGGGATGCGGATATCCTGGGGCGGGACGAGCCGACGTTCCTGGACCGCTTCGCGCAGCAGGCGATACCGCGCCATCGGGAAGGAATGCCCGGGCGGGAGCGGAAGGACAAACTGGTCGGTGTAGTAGACCTGCATCGTGCGGGAAGCCCCGGTTGCCTGCCTCACGAGGTTCCTTCAGGGCGGGTCTTCTCCTGCACCGGCTTGACCGCTTGTTCCGCGCGTCCGACGTATTGGCTGGTCGGGAATTCGGTCTTCAGGGTTTCGAATGTCTTCAGGGCGTCTTCCGGGCGTTTGAGCTCAAGGTCGCAGGTGATCGCCTGGTAGAGGGCCGCGGCCTGATACTCCGGGAACGCATAGCCGACGTAGACCTTGTAGTACTCCTTGTGCGCGGCGTCGAAATTCTTCTGGAAGAGATAGGTCTCTGCCAGGCCGAGCTGGGCCTTCGCGGCGGTCTCCGTCCGCTTCCCATCGGGAGAGTCGACGACCCGCTGGTAGGCCGTTCGTGCCTCTTCGAACATCGCCCGCTTGTGCAGACTGCGACCGAGGATCTCGTCGAGCTGGTAGAGGAACGGAGACTGCGGGTCCTTCTTCCGAAGCTCCGCCACGTTGGCTTCCACCGCAGTGTAGTTACGGACCCGGAAGTAGGCCTCGCTCAGGAGGAGCCAGACCTGGGGGAACCATTCCTCCTGCCCGACCGTCGCGTTCGCGCGTCCCTCGAGCGGCGTGTCTGCACTCTGCTTGATCTCGACCAGCAGCCGGATGGCCTCGTCGATCTGTTCGCTCCCCTTCCCGGCCTCGAGCGTTCCCCCTCCGGTGCTGGCGACGGCGAGCTGCAGCAGCGCCTCCGCCTGGCGGTACCGGGCGTAGTGCCGATGGGCCGTCCTGGGGAATGCCTGCTGGAACTCGGCCGCATACTTGAGGGCCACGGGCCAGTTCCGGGCCTGGGCCGACACGTCGATCAGCCACAGCATGGCCGTGCGGCGGATCTCTTCGTGCGCCCCTGGCTGGTTGACGATCTTCTCGAAGGCCGCCATGGCGTCCTCCGTCCGTCCGGCCTTTGCCTCTCCCTGGGCCAGCGAGAGCTTCGCAACGACGGCGTGTTCGCTGTCGGGGAACTCGGCGATCAGCCTCTGAAAGATCTCATCGGCCCGCTTCGAATCGCCCGCGTTGAGGTGCATCGCCCCCCATTCGCTGAGAACCGCGTCGAGGGGCTTTTTCTGGGGTTCGGTCTGCCGCCCGAGCTCGTCATAGGCCTGCTGCCACGCCTTGTCGGCTTCGGCGAGCTTGCCGAGCTTCGCATAACATCGCGCGGCCCCCTTGATGGACTGGTACGCATTGAACGATGCCTGCAGCTGGTCGGCTGTCGGAGGCGACTTGTCGGCTGGCAGCCGGAACCGCTCGTACGCCTTCGTCAGCACGTCGGCCGCGGTCTCGAGCCCTTCGTTCGACGAGCCGGCCTCGGCTTCCTGCTGAAGGCTGTAGCCGTAGAGGTACGTAACGTGCGAGATGATCGGCGTGTCGTTCGACTTCGAGTCGAGCACGCCGCGCAGGGCGTCCGCGGCCTCCTTCCAGCGCTTCATGTTGACGTAGGTGTGCCCCAGGTCGGACAAGGCGTTCCAGTATCCCGGGTGCTGCTCTCCGAGCGCGACCTGGTAACGGAACATCTCCGCGGCGACGTCCCACTGGCCCGCACGGAACGCCTTGTCCCCGACGTCCGCCGCGGCATAGGCAAGATCCTCTTTCCGTTCGTCCGCCTCATCGAGAGCCTTCATCGCCGACCGGGCGTCCTCCCACAGGCCGATCTGAGCCGAGGCGATGGCCAGGGCCGAGAGCGCAGCGGGATTCTTCTTCCCCGGCGAACGCTCCTGGTACACCTTGTAGACCTCGATCGCCTCCTTCCCGCGCTTCAGCTCATTGAGGCTGTTGGCGAGAAGGAGCAGCGCTTCCGAGTACTCGCGCGGAACGTTATCGCTCCCGAGTTCCTGCTTCAGCGGATCGAGGACATCGACCACCCCCTTGTCGTCCCGGTTGCGGGCCTTCACCCGGGCCAGCTGAATCCTGGCGAGTGTCGACGTGCGGGGAATCTTGCTCTCGCGGGCGACATACTCGAAAACCTCGCCCGCCGCCTTCCACTTGGCCTGAGCCGCTTCCGCGTTTGTCTTTTCGAGTTCGTCCCCCTGGGCGAAAAGCGCCCGGCCGAGCACGAGCTCTTCCAGCAGCGACAGCCCCCCCGGACCGGGATACGACCGCCGAAACTGTTCGGACATCCGGATCGCCTCGGCGTAGTGGCCTCCGCGAACCGCCGCATCGCTCGCCAGGTAGAGTGCGTCGTCCGACAGCTCTCCCGTCGGATCCCGCCGGACCGATTCGAGGAACAGGTCCCGCGCCTTGTCGAAATTCGAGAGGCGGAGCTCGCTGTCCCCCCAATGAAACGCGACCTCGGCCCCGAGCGGTTTGGCCTCTTTCGCCGAAGAATCGAGCTGCTGGAACGTATCGACCGCCTTCTGAAACTCCCCCTGCTCCTTGTAGGCCAACCCGATCCAGAACTGGGCGGTAACCGCCTGGGCGGGGGACTTGGCTCCCTTCTGGAACTGCTCGATGGCAGCCGGGTACTCCTTGAGCTGGAAATGGACGTAGCCGGCATGCACATCGCCGGCCGCCGCGAGCGGGCTCTGCGGGAATCGCTTTCCGATGGCGGTGAACTGCTCGATCGCCTCGAAGTACTTGCCGTTCTCGAAATACCGTGAACCGAGGTTAAACAGCGATTCCGCCGCAAACCGTCCCTGCGGCATCGCGGCCAGTTCGGTGTACAGCTCGATCGCCGCGGCGTCGTTTTTCAGGGCTTCCTCCGCCCGGGCGAGGCCGAACTTCGCGTCTTCGGAGAGCTTTCCATTCTTGAAGCGGTTCAGGACGACTCGAAAGGCGGCCGCGGCCTCCGTGAACTTCCCCCGCTTCGCCGCCACTTCTCCCTGGTACTGGAAGGCCCATTCGGCCAGCTCGTGGTTCCCGTGCTGATTGAGGAACGTCTGGAGCTCCCGCTCAGCTGCCTCGAGGTCATTCAGAAAGACGCTGCATTCCGCGGTCCGGAAGAGGGCGAGCGGAATGTCCGGCTGCTTCGGGTTCTGCGCGATGAATGTCCGGAAGACCTGCCGTGCGTCGGCGTACTTGCCGAGCTGCACCAGCGTTTGTCCGTAGTAGAGCTGGGCGAGCGGGACGCGTGCGTGCGTAGGGTTTTTGGCGAGGAACTCGGTCCACGACTGCGCGGCCCGATCCCAGCTCTGGTTCTTGTAGTACTGCAGGGCGACGCCGTAATCCGCGTCGGCGTCGGCCAGGGCGGGACGAGCGACAAGACTGAGCAGCAGTGCGATCTCGGCTGCCAGTGCCAGGAATGGACGCCATCCCGTGCGAAAGAGACCGGTCACCGGGGGAGGTGCGAGGGGGGAGCGATTCATCGCGAGTTCTCGGCGCGTCAACGGCGGCCTCGACGGAATGCGGACAGGACGGCGATGCGGATCGAGCGGCGGGCCTGACCTGCAAGGACCGGGCCCCAAAGCTGGCAGCGCAGAGGCAAGCCGAGCCACACATCATCGTATGAGTCCATGTTGGAAAATCACAGCGGCAAGAACTGCCGGAGGCCGCCGCGGTCGTTCCCAGGGGGAGATCGCCAGCCGATCCGCTGCCGGCGGCGCGATCGGCGGCGACGAAAGTCCTTCTGGAAAGCGCCCGGCTTACCCCGCTTGCGGCCGGAAGGGGCTTTCGGGGGGACGCTCCATGGCCGAACAATCGGCAGGACCGACAAAGTTTTCCAAGTCCGCCAGATTTGTGCGATCGAAAGAAACCCTGCGACCGATACAGCAGATAGCCTCTCGCGCCGGCGTCGGCGCAGGCGGAGCAATTCGCCCCGAGGTTCCGCAGTGAACTGCACTGAGGGACGGACAGCAAATGACCCGTTGGCTACTGACAACACTGGTTCTGGCGTGCCTGGTCACGTCGACCCAACCCGGTCACGCGCAGGAGGCGTTCGGTCCCAGCGGATTTCCGGTCGATCCGGAGCTGCTTCCCCCGCTTCGCGACCGAGGCTTCCTGTATGACGTCGATTCGCAGTTCGATCTCGACGTGCGCGAGACCGTGGAACGGAGCTGGATCCGGCTCGAGTATCTCAACTGGTCGGTGACAGATCCGGGCGATGTGTATCTGGGCGCCCCGCTGGCCACCTTTGATCGGCAGGGATCCTTTCCGACAGGGGTGCCCGTTCCGAATCCTGGAACTTCGGCATTCCCGGTCAACGACGCTTTCGGAGCGCGACCTGGCTTCTTCGGATTCGTTCCCGATCTCGGCGACATCCGGTTCCAGAACAACAATGGTATTCGCGGCACGATCGGCGTCCCGCTTCAGCCGTTTACCTTCGAGGGGAGCGCGTGGTACCTGGGGCAGGACAAGCAACGCCTTCATTTCGACCCGGTGAGTCTCGGCGGGCAGATCCTGATTCCAACGATCACGTACTACAACAACGGTGTCCTGTCGAACAACTCGATGACCCCGTTCGATTCCTCCTACGATGCCGTTGTCGACGTCAATCTGTTCGGGGCGGACACCAACCTCGTCCTGAACCCGATCCAGCCCGGAAACCCGATTCAGGTCCAGCCGCTCGTCGGTCTGAAGTACCTGAGCTATCGGAACTCGTTGACGATCTCGGGTGTCGACGTGGCAAACGGCAGCAATCCGGTCCTGGGATCGTCGTCCGAAAACAACACGTTCGGTCCGCAGTTCGGTCTGCGGTTCAGCTACGACACGAAGTGGGTCTCGTTCTCCTTCGATCCGAAAGTCACGTTCGGTATCAACCGGCACATTGACTCGGTCCACTCCGAGCAGCTCTTCACCTCGACGGAGCTTCCGAAGACCGTGCAGGAGGAGAACACCTCGTTCTCGCCGATCTTCGACATGGGAGTGACGAGCCGCGTCCACCTGGGCCCGCATCTCTCCGTCTTCGTCAGCTACAACCTGATGGCGATCGGCAACCAGTCGACCTCCTGGGAGAGCATCTACTACAACGCTCCGGCCGCTCCGCTCACCGATCCGTCGGCCATCGACCTGGATGTGCGTAAGAAAGCGGTCGTCACGCACGGCATCACCATCGGCGGCGAACTCCGGTTCCGGTAAGCCGACTACCGCTGGTCAATTCCGGGTTGTCGGGCTGATCCAGGAGAGCCCCGTTCTGCGGTGGAGCTCTCCTCGCTTTCGGCGGTCTGCGACGTCCGGCGAAAACGATTGTGCCGACTTTTTGGCGCTCCCTTCCCGCGACTCACCTGTTTCTGAAATGCCTCAGCGGCGACCGGAGCTACGCTTGCGGATACCGATCCGCAAGTTGTTTCCGGGGAAGCTCCCATGTGGGAATCTGTCACCTCGACCACTGGTGAGTACTACCGCTTCTACACGAGCTACGGGCTGCAGCGCTGGAACAACATGTCCCCCATGGAGTACGGGACCGCCCTCATCATGATCGCCGTCGTCGGCTGGTTCATGATGAAGAACGCCGTCAGACGCTGAAAACGTCTCCGCGAGGACCGGGAATCGTTCCTCGAACAGGATCACTGGCCCATCCGACCCCTCTCAGCAGACGGCGTCCGGAAACCGCAGACTCGTCCGTCGACTCGAGACGCCCGCAATCTCCCGGCGTCTGGCACCCGCTCCCGACCCGGGAACTTCGTCTTTCCCTCGCGACGAACGGAGCCGGCCCGTCTACAATTTCCCTGTGCGATCTTCTCAGGGATGCCGCGTCGAATGACGGAGTTTTCGGACAAGCCACTCCCCAGGGATCGGGTGCGACAGTTCCCCGATGCGCCCGGGGTCTATCTCATGAAGGACGCCTCGGGCCGGGTGATCTACATCGGCAAGGCGGTCAACCTCAAGAATCGGGCGTCCAGCTACTTCACCGCGGCCGCGGCGGTCGATCGCCGGACGTGCGACCTCGTCCCCGAAATCGCGGACGTCGACTACATCCAGACGCACAGCGAGGTCGACGCTCTCCTGCTCGAATCGAGACTGGTCAAGGATATCCAGCCCCGGTTCAACCAGGAGCTCAAGGACGACAAGACCTTTCCCTACCTGCAGATCACGACCGGCGAGGATTTCCCCCGGGTCGAGTTCACCCGCAAGCCGGCGACCAGGGGGGTGAAGCTCTACGGACCGTTCACGAGCGCCAAGAAGCTGCGCGGGACGATCGCCGTGCTCCAGCGGATCTTCCGGTTCCGGAACTGCTCGCTCGACATCGAGGCGGACGACGAAAAGTGGCGGTGGTTCCGCCCCTGCCTCCTTGCGAGCATCAATCAGTGCACCGCCCCCTGCAACTTCCGGATCAGCAAGTCTGACTATCGCGAGGACATCCGCCGCCTCATCCTGTTTCTGGACGGCAAGAAGGACGACCTCGTCACCGAGCTGAAGAAGGAGATGGAACTGGCGTCGCGGGAGCTCAAGTTCGAGAAGGCGGCCCGGTTGCGGGATGAGCTCAAGGCGCTCGACAACCTGCAGCTTCGAGGGGATCTCGATGAGCACGCACAGCCGGAGGCGTTCTACGTCGACCCCAAGCGGGGGTTGAAGGGGCTCAAGAAAATCTTCGGCCTGGAGAAGATGCCTCGACGGATCGAAGGGGTCGACATCGCCCACCTGCAGGGGGGAGAGACCGTCGCCAGCCTCGTGCAGTTCATCGACGGGCTGCCGTTCAAGCATGGCTACAAGCGGTTCAAGATCCGCACCGTCCGCGGGGTCGACGATTTTGCATCGATCCGCGAGGTGGTGAGCCGCCGCTTCCGCCGCCTTCAGCAGGAAGGCGAAGCGTTCCCCGACATCCTGCTGATCGATGGCGGAAAGGGGCAGCTCAATGCCGCTCGCGAGGCCCTCGAAGCGATCGACATCTTCCCACCGCGTCCCTTCCTGCTGTCGCTCGCCAAGCAGGAAGAAGAAGTCTTCCTGCCGGGGGAGAAGGAGTCCCACAAGCTGAGCCGGCACTCCTTTGCTCTCCGGCTGCTCCAGTACGTGCGGGATGAGGCCCATCGTTTCGCCCAGCACTATCACCATGTGCTGCGG
Organism: Planctomycetota bacterium; assembly: GCA_023429275.1. Lineage (GTDB taxonomy): Bacteria > Planctomycetota > Planctomycetia > Planctomycetales > Planctomycetaceae > Planctomyces_A. The sequence goes on along the minus strand of JAEYWB010000879.1, from coordinate 1,068 downwards.
CGGAAGTCGACGTTTGAGGAATGATCGGCGGGTGGAGGCTGAGGTCAGTGGCAAATTGGAGCGGCTGACCGGAAGCTGAGGGTCGCAATTGCCGAGGGACGGATGGCAGCGACCGGCGGCAGGCGCATCGTCGGGGAAGTCGCCCTGATCCTCCTTCTCCTCGTCCCGGCAACGTGGGTGGTCGTTTCGAAACAATCGCCAGTTCCCAAAGAACACGACGAAGCTCTTCTTGGGAGACAGGCTCGCTGAATTCACCTGCGGTGGAGAGAGCGGTCAAAGAGGCGGCGCGACCAGTCGCACTGGTTGAATTGACACCAGTTTGCGCGAAATGCGTTCGAAGGTCTGCAAGACCCGCTCTCCATGAGAGGGCCTTTGACCTCAGGAATTCTGTCTGGAGAATCGATGACGACTCCGAAGCAGGACCGTCGTCCCGGACATCAATGCCAGGAATTTTCTGGTGTCGATTTTTCGTTGAAGCGCGGCATAGTCGCTGCTTGCCGCTGCTTGTGGGATGCGGGAGAACTGTGCTCAGTTCGTTGACCGACCTGTCAAAGGCCAGTCGCGGCCTGCGGTCGGTATCGCCCGCATCTCCGTACGATCAACGGGGAGAGAATCGATGTCGAAGAAGCTGCTGCTGGCGTCAGAACTGCGAACCTTGAGATCGGCGGCCTCGGGAGTTCTGGACGACTCCATCGGCTCGGCTCTTGTCCGCTCGTGCCACACGCTTCGAGACGATGGACTTCTCGACTGGGATGGATCGCACTGGACGGTGACTGACCTCGGGCGAGCCGCCCTGGAAGCGACCGCCACCGACGTTCAAGACCCCTGGCTCGTCGACTGCGACGCCCTCAAACCATCGTGGCAATCCTCCGCAACGTCGACGTATACGAATTCCGCTGCGGGCTCTGAATCCCTCCACGCTCACGTGTGACGGAACTTCCGTCCGTCAGTTCCGTGATCGCAGCCTGGTCCGTCCGATTCTCACCCCGCTGCCGCCATGCCCTGAGGTGTCCTGGCATCTGAGGGACCAGGGATTTTGGGCTGCGTCCATTAGCCGGCGGGCGCTAG
>JAEYWB010000797.1 GCA_023429275.1 Planctomycetota bacterium | reverse complement strand
GCCCAGCGACGCGCCCCTCTTCAAACACACACCATGACCTCTGACACAGTCCGCACCCGCACCGTTCTGATCCTAGGAGCCGGCGCTGCCGGACTCTCCGCCGCCGCCCGGCTTCGAGCGGCCGGTGTCCCGGTCACGATCCTCGAGGCCCGCGACCGGATCGGCGGACGGATTCGTACGGACCGCTCCGGAGGAGGCTCACTGGTCGAAGGGGGCCCGGAGTTCCTTCACGGAGAGTCGCCGGAACTCGACGAGCTGGTCCACGCGGCGGGTGTCACCGTAGAAACGGGCCCGTCGCGCCATTGGCTTCTGCGGGACGGCAAGCTCGTGGAAGCGGACCTCGAGGGGTGGGACGAGGTGCTCGATCAGCTTTCGCGGGTCAAGGAGGATCTTCCGTTCGAGCGGCTTCTCGACGAGCGCTGTCCGGACCTGACGCCCGAACAGCGGCAGATGGCGATCGACTATGTTGAAGGCTTCAATGCTGCAGACCGCCGCCTGCTCAGCTCTCTCTGGCTGCGAAAGTCGGAGCTTGAACTCGGTGCCGCAGAAGACGAGATCCGCCGCCTGACCGGTGGCTACGACCGGATCATCGACACACTCCGGTCCCGCGCGGCGGACGTTCCCATTCACCTCGGCACTCCCGTCCGCCTCGTCCGCTGGCAGCGTGGAGAGGTCGTCTTCGAGACCGCAAGGGGGCCGGCCTCCCGGCACTCCGCCGAGCGAGCGATCGTCACTCTCCCGCTTGGCGTCCTGCAGGCGGAAGGGGACGAATTGGCCCGCGTGACGTTCGCTCCGGATCTTCCGGACAAACGAGCCGCCGCACACCAGCTTGCGATGGGGGCGATCGTCAAAGCGGTGCTGCGATTCCAGGAACCGTTCTGGCGGAAAGTCGGCCTGCGGGAGGGAGGCTTCCTGCATCTTCGGGGCGGACGGTTCATGACCTGGTGGCCCTTCGGCTCGGAGCCAAAGTTGACCGCCTGGTCCGGCGGACCACGGGCCGAAGAGCTGTCACGGCTCGATGACGAAGCGATTGCCGCGATCGCCATGGCGGAGCTCGCGACGGCACTCGGCCAGCCCGAAGGAGCCGTGCGAGACCAGGTCATAGAGGCCGTTGTCTTCAACTGGCAACGGGATCCGAACGCTCTCGGCGCCTACAGCTACGCCCGTGTCGGTGGAGCAAACGCCATGCGGCAGCTCTCCAGGCCGGTTGACGACACCCTCTTCTTCGCCGGGGAGGCAACCGACGACCAGTTCCCCGCAACCGTCGCGGGCGCGATTCGAAGCGGATACCGGGCGGCGGATGAAGTCCTGGCGAGCTTGTGAAGGTCGGCCGGTCAAGCGCTGAAGAAGGAGCCTTGATACTGGCACCAGCGACGGTGAGGTACGCAACCGTCGTTGAGGCCTTACGCCGGAGCGAAGGGGTTTCGCCATAGAGCCCAAGGTTGCCAACAGCAGCCGTAGTGGGCTTCCGCATCGGCGGCCGCTGTCCCGCGTCGTCCGATGAAGGGGACGGGACTTCTTACGGCTTCTCCGGCGTCGCCTCATCCGGATCGATCGCCACGACGCGCAGGTCGTCCAGCAGCACATCTCCCAGACCACGCAGTTCGAAGACGATCGCGAACTCCCGCGCGTCGGTCGCCTGGCTCATCAGCTCGAACGTCTGCCACTGACCTCCCTGCGTCGGCTGTCGGAACCGAAGGCCGCGGACCGCGCCGTCGAGCGTGTTGTAAATCACGAGGCCGTCCCCCGCGGGATCGATCGACTGCGGGATCCGGACCTTGCCCGTCACGTGAATGTACTGTCCCGGCTGAGCGACCAGGACGGGGCTTTGCAGCTGGATGAGCGCGCCTTCGATCGGCACGTACTGCGGAGAGTCCGCGCCCGTTCCAGCGGCGAGCCGCAGGCAGGAGCGATCCGTCGGCAGGCCCCCTCCAGCCGCAGGCCGCAGCTCGACCGCGGTTCGAATGGTTTCGGGAAGTTCAGCGTCGCGGCGGGTCCAGCCGTCGTCCGCCATCTGTTCGAGGCTGCGGAAGCCTCCGTTGGCCTGCATCGCCAGCAGGGTCTGCGTCTTCGGCGGACCGGAGCCGAGCTGCTCGAGCATCTTCCAGTGCCGGGGAAGCGTCTGGAACGCGACGGCGTAAGGATTCGCGACCGGCGACGAGAACCGCGCGACCGCGTTCTCCCAGTGCCTTCTCTGAACGCCGCGGGTCAGCGCCAGGACCGCCCGGGAGTACTCCTGGGCGCCGTTGCAGCTGCCGTGAGAGAGGCTCTTCCTCGCCTCGGCCAGGAACTGATCCGCATTCGACAGGCGGGCGGCGGCGTCCGGCACCGCGGGAGCCTGGAACTCGATCTGGCGATGGACTTCATGGACACGGCGAAGCTTCAGCGCCGCGAGCTCGATCCAGCTCTCGGCGGCGGTCTGGCGGATCTGCTGGATCTGCCGGGCGACGGCGTCGTACGTGCTTCGGTCGTGCGTGATGAGGATGTACGAAAACTGGTCGAGCTTCTTGAGCGTGATCTCGGTCCCGCCGCTGACAGGCTTCAGCGCCGTCACCGGTTCGATCTTGGTCGTCGTCACGGTCCAGGCCATCTGGACGTCGCGTTTGACGAACAGGTGAAGGTCGTCGACCTGCATCTGCCCCGGCTGGAACTGGCCGTTCGCTTCGAGCCAGTTGATGACGACGAGCATGCCGAACTCACTGTCGATGACTGTCGCGCGGATCTCCCGCTCGAGCTGCGCCGCGCGTCCGCCCGGAGGCTTTCGCTGAGCGTCATCCCACCGGGAGGTGAACGAGGTGGGCAGCTTCGTCCCTTTCCCTTCCGCGCCGCGGTCCGGGCCGAACTGGATCGGAGCGGTCCCGACCACCTTGCCCGTCGCCAGCCATGGCTCGAGGAGGCGGATCTGGAGGTTCATCAGCTTCAGGGCGTGCCGCGTCTCGTCGCAGAGCGGATTGCGGTTCCAGTACCCGATCGCCTTACAGCCGGCCGACAGCGCCGAATTGCCGAGAAGGAAGATCTGCTCCGGCTCGATCCGCGGACCATCGGCCGGATCGTGCGGCTGACCATCCGCCGGCTCGAGCGGAACGATGGTGAACATCCCCTTGCCGGGGAGGCTCGTCCTCTGCTTCCGTGCGAGGTGGTCCGCAAGGTCCAGCGGGCTGTCCATCGACCCCAGGACGAACCGGCTCGATCCGAGGAGCGAGAGCTCCCGGTGGAACTCGCGCTCCCGGCCGACGACATCGGCGAGGATCGGCCGCGGGTGCTGCTGGTCGGCATCCCGGACCTGTTCCACCCAGTCGCGGACCTCGGGAAGGGCGGAGCCGGGGATCCGGACGTCGAGCATCCAGAAGTCGATCGGTGCGGTCGCCGCCGTAAAAGGCGGCAGGGACGATCCCGCCTCCGCCTCGCCCGGAGGGAGACGGGGAGGAGTGGTTGTCACGCCGAGTCCCTTCGCCGCGAACTCCTTCAGCAGCATCTCGTCGTCGTAGCGTTCCACCCAGGCGACGTTCGCACCGGTTTCCATGAACTGCTCGATCGTCTCGTGATGGTACGGGACGAACAGGGGAACGAAGGGCTTGCCATCCTTGGTGACGCGGTTGTCGCCGATCCGGATTCGGGAAAACCGGCCCGTCTCTCCGCTGGCGAAGCTTCCGGTTCCGTCGCCAGAACGTTCGCCCCCCGCGGGAACCGCCTGGCTTCCCTGCAGGGGAACCAGAGGGGCGACACGAAGATCGTCGAACATCAGGTCGGTCTCGCCCGAGTCGAGGCGTCCCCGGATCACGACCGCTTCGACGTACACGTCCCGGGTGTCGAGATCCGACTGCTGCCGGAGTTGCGGGATGAGCTGATGCCGCAACCGCTGCATCAGCTGCTGAAACGACCGGTCGTCGGGACGGCACTCCAGCTGCTTCCACTGGCTGTTCGTCACTTCATACCGGCCGCCGGGAATCTCTGCGACGAGGGGCCGCTCAGTCCGGGGATCGACCTGGTTCGGAAAGCGGAGCCGGACGTAGATCGCGAGCGCGGGCTGGGACGAGCGGACCCAGAGCGTCGCCCGCGTTTCGTCGATCCGGAGGATCGGCGGCGTCGGACAGACAAGTTCAAAGCTGCCCCCCGGCGCAGCGCTCGCAAGCCGGAGAAACTCCGCCCCAGTCCCCTCTCTGGCGTAGTCCCCCTGGACCACGACATGTTCCTGGACTGTCGGACGGCGGCCCGAGTTGTCGGCGGAGACGACCCACTCGGTCTTTGGTCCGTCGAGCGGGGCGTGATGTTCCGCGGCCGCGAGAGGACTCCCGGCGATGCCGGCCGCGAGCGCGCAGAGATGCACCAGCCTTCGCCATAAGGCGAACGCCGAACGGAGACTGCGAAGCGGCTCGCCGGGTCTCTCGTGCATGCACCATCCCTGGACTGCGCAGCGGCTGGATCATCCGTAATCCATGCAAGCCCGGCAGTTTCAACAATCGAGAGAATCGTCGCAATCCCACCTTGGGCCGTCGATTCCGGACATTCCGTCTTTGCCGGTCCAACCGGGGCCGGCACCTCATCGCTGGAAGGTGCCCAAACGCCAATGTCGATCCTAACCGGCTTACCAAACGGACTTTACAACGACGCGATCCGAAGGGCTGGTCGGCCAGCGATCAGCCGTCGTCAAGCTGCCGCCAGCGGCCGGATTGCAAGTTCGCTTGCGCCGCCGTGTCGCACCGGGATGTTGCTTTCCGTCAACACGCTCCGGATACTCGATTTGGCGACTGGACCTTGTCCCGTCCCCCGTTCGGCCTCCCCCTTGCGCGAGATCGGGCTCCTCATGGTCCCTCCGTCACGATTGCCAGACCTTCGCCAGGATGAAGTCCCGCGCGAAATGATCGAGCTCGGCAAGCAGATCGCCGCTCTGCCGGAGGAACACTACGCGTCGTTCAACGAGCCGTACGTTCAGGCGGTCGAGGCGATCAAACGCCGCAAACGGATTCTCTCGCTGGTCCAGGAAGCCCTGTCGCAGCTCCGTCTCGACATCAAGTACCTGATGTTCGACCTCGAAGTGACCCGCAAGGAACGGGACGATCTCCGCCGGCAGCTCGACGAGATCCAGGCGGACGATCGCTGAGGGGTGCGAAGGCCAAAGTCTCTGGTATCAAGTCTCAAGATGGGGCCGCGAGATTCGTGTTCCTTGATACTTGATACCTGATACTTGCCACTTCAGAAGTCACCGTTTCCGTCGCGACCAGCTACCATGACGGTCTGGCGACTACGGAAGGCGGATCGACTTCATGCTGCGACTGACCTACGACCACAACGGAACGTCCCACGGCGATCTGCGGCTGCAATTCGGGAGATTCTCGCGCGTCGGGGACAGCTACTACCTGGCGCTCGATCCGGGCATCCGGCCAGGTGACGAATCTCCGGAGAAGGTCCGGCTCGTCCTGGAGCAGCTCCTCGAGCAGTGGATCGAGCGTCTGAAGCTCCTCGTCGAGGGAGAAACGGTCTACCTGCCGTTCGAGTTCACCGATGAGTACACCGGCTGGCTCCGTTGCCGGATGGAGGGAACCGACACCCTCATCGACGTCGGCTGGTCGATGCTCCCCGGCTACTCCGTGAAGCCGACCGAGTTTCATCTCCATCCCTACAAGGTGACCGACTTCGATCCGATTCCCGATGCGGGAGAGCTGCGGATCCCCTACGCCGAGCTGATCGAGGCGGTGGAGGCGAACCGCAAGGACATCCTCGACCTCCATCCGCCGCCGGTCGATCCGACGCCGATCTTCGAGCACTATCGGGGAAGCTACGGCTCGGAGCTGCTGACGGCGGCGGTCGCGCATCTGAACGTCTTCGGACTGCTCCGCCACGAGCCGCGCGACTTCGAGTCGCTCCGCAACGCGCTCGGCCTGCAGCGCCGCCCCGCGATCGTCCTGCTGACGGCCCTGCGGGCGATGGGGCTGATCCGTCTCGACAGCCAGGAGCGGCTCGGCCTGACCCCTCAGGCTCGCTATCACCTGCCGCCGGGGAGCGCCTTCGACATCGGAGACTACATCGGTCTCTCGGCCACCGCCCCGGGGGTCCTCGAGATGCTGGAACGCCTCCGGACAAACCGGCCCCGGGAGACCATCGGGAGCGACGGCGGCGGAACGGCGTTCATCTACCGGGACGGCACCGCCTCGGCGATGGAAAGCCAGGAGCTGGCCCGGCATTTCACGCTCTCGCTCGCCGGTCGGGCCAAGAACGTCGCCCCCGTTCTGGCGGAGGTCGTCCCCCTGGCCGGAGCGAAGACACTTCTCGATCTGGGGGGCGGGACCGGGATCTACTCGATCGCCTTCCTCAAGCGGAACCCGGGCCTCACGGCGACCGTGTACGACCGCCCCGAGGTGCTGCGCGTCGCCGAAGAGTTCCGGGAGCGGTACGCCGTCGAAGATCGCCTCGATCTCGTGGCGGGGGATATGTTCGCCGACGAATTCCCGAAGTCGGATGTCATCCTGCTGTCGAATACTCTGCACGACTGGGACGAACCGGAATGCCAGACGCTGATCAGCAAGTGCGCCGCGGCGCTGAAGCCCGGCGGGCGGCTGCTGATTCACGACGTCTTCCTGCACGATGCTCTCGACGGCCCGCTTCCGATCGCGCTCTACTCCGCGGCCCTCTTCACCCTGACGGAAGGCCGAGCCTACAGCGTGGCCGAATACCGCCAGTGGCTCGAAGCGGCCGGCCTGACGGTGACCGGCCCGACACCGACACTGGTGCTCTGCGGCGTACTGGAAGCGGTGGATCAACGGGCGGATACGTGGAGTATTGGGGGATCCACTCTAGCTTGG
>JAEYWB010000796.1 GCA_023429275.1 Planctomycetota bacterium | reverse complement strand
GGGCAGACCCGGAAGGAATCCGCTTCTTCGAAGCGAAGATCCGGCCGGTGCTCATCAAGCATTGCTACGAGTGCCACTCGGCCGACTCCAAGGGGGCGAAGGGGGGACTGCTGCTCGATACGGCGGCCGGCCTTCGGTCCGGTGGTGACTCCGGGCCGTCGCTGGTCGAAGGAAAGCCGGAGGAAAGCGTCCTCCTCGACGCCCTCCGCTATGAGACGTACGAGATGCCCCCCTCCGGCAAGCTGCCGGAAGAGGTGATCAAGGACTTCGAGCGATGGATTGCCATGGGGGCTCCCGACCCGCGGGAGGGAGAAGCCGCCCGCCCCGCCTCCAAGGGAGTGATCGACATCGCCGCCGGACGGCAGTTCTGGGCGTTCCAGCCGGCTGAGTCCCATGTGATCCCCCCCGTTCGTGACGGAGCCTGGCCGAAAACCTGGATCGACCGGTTTGTTCTCAACCAGCTCGAGGAGCACAAGCTCTCCCCGCAGCCGGACGCCGACCGCGCGACCCTGCTCCGCCGCATGGCCTATGACCTCGTCGGTCTCCCGCCGGCCGAAGCGGATCTCGAGCGTCTCCTCTATGGAGACGACGAGCATGCGGTCGAGACGTACGTCGACCAGCTCCTCCGTTCGCCGCAGTTCGGCGAGCACTGGGGACGTCACTGGCTCGACGTCGCCCGGTACGCCGACTCGAACGGCGGAGATTTCAATGCGACGTTCCATGAAGCGTGGAAGTATCGCAACTACATCATCGACTCCTTCAATGCCGACCGTTCGTTCCATGACATGGTCGTCGAGCAGATCGCGGGAGACCTGCTCCCTGCCCGCGATTCGGCCGAGCGAGAGCGACAGCTCGTCGCGACCGGGTTCCTGATGATCGGCACGAAGATGCTGAGCGAGCGGGACAAGGAAAAACTCCGGATGGACGTCGTCGACGAGCAGGTCTCGGCGATCGGCAGCGCCTTCCTGGGAATGACCCTCGGCTGCGCCCGCTGCCACGACCACAAGTTCGACCCGATCCCGACCCGCGACTACTACGCGCTCGCCGGCATCCTTCGGAGCACCCAGACGCTCGACGGCGAGATCCAGAAGTACGTTTCGAACTGGGTTCGTCAGCCCCTGCCGATCGAACCCGAACATGCCGCCGCCCTCAAGGCCCATGAAACTCTCACGGCCGAGCTGAAAGGACGGATCAAGTCCGCCGAGGAGGCCCTGAAGGGGCTGGAATCCTCCGCGTCGCGGTCGTCCGTCGTGAAGCAGGGGACAATCGTCGACGACGCCGACGCCGAAGTGGTCGGCCAGTGGAAGGCTTCCGCCCTTTCGAAGGAGTTCATCGGCAAGGGCTACATCCACGACGACAAGCAGGACAAAGGGGAAAAGCGGGTCACGTTCCGCGTGACGCTTCCCGCCGACGGAGAGTACGAGGTCCGCATCGCCTACCCGGGGAGCAACGGCCGGGCGACGAATGTCCCGGTCACGATCCGCCATGCCGACGGCGAAGCGGTCGTCAAAGTCGATCAGTCGCAGCCCGCTCCGATTCAGCGGCTCCTGAAGCCGCTGGGGACCTTCCGGTTCACCACGGAGAAGCAGGCCGAAGTCACAATCGCCAACGACGGCACGCAGGGCTACGTCATCGTCGACGCTGTCCAGTTCGTTTCAAAGCAGGAACTCGAACCGGAAGGCCCTGGTCAGAAGTCGGAACTCGCGGCCAAGGTCGAGCAGGCCAAGGGCCAGGTTGAAGCGTTGAAGAAGGAGCTCAAGGATCATGCCGCCAAGGCTCCCCCTGCCGCGCCGCTGGCCCTGGCGGTCAACGACGCCCCGCAGCGGGGCGACTGCAACATCTGCATCCGGGGTGAGACGAGCATGCTCGGTCCGAAGGTCCCCCGGGGGTTCCTGACGGTCGCGAGCTTCGACGAGGCCCCGGTCATTCCCCCCGACGAGAGCGGCCGCCTCGCCCTCGCCCGCTGGGTGGCCGATCCCCGCAACCCGCTCACCGCCCGGGTCTATGTGAACCGCGTCTGGCATTACCTGATGGGAGCCGGGCTCGTCCGGAGCGTCGACAACTTCGGAGCTCTCGGCGAGCGGCCGACGCATCCCGAACTGCTCGATCAGCTCGCGGTCGAGTTCATCGCCCACAACTGGTCGACCAAGTGGCTCGTCCGCAAGATCGTGACGAGCCGGGTCTATCAGCTCTCGAGCCGGCACGACGAGTCGCGGTGGAATGCCGATCCCGAAAACAAGCTGCTCTGGCGGGCCAATCGCAAGCGGATCTCCGCGGAGGCGATCCGCGACACGATGTACTACGCCGGCGGCGAGCTCAGCCTCGGGCAGAACGAATCGCCGGTCGCGGGGCTCGGGACGCTCGTCACGACCAACGGATCCGAGGACGGCGGGTACTCCGAACGGTCGAGCGCCACCCGGGCGGTCTACCAGCCGGTCATCCGGAACGAACTCCCGTCCCTCATGCGCGTCTTCGATTTCGCCGATCCCGACTTCGTGACGGGGCAGCGGAGCGAGACGAACGTCCCCGCACAGGCCCTGTGGATGCTGAACGGCGAGTTCGTTGCGAAACAGGCCAGGGCGGTCGTGGAACGGGCCCTCGCCCGTCCCCTCAGCACGACCGGCGAGCGGATCGAACAGCTTTACCTGCTGACGCTCGGGCGTCCTCCGTCGCCAGAGGAGACCCGGGTCGCCCAGAAGTTCCTGGAGACGGCGTCGGCGAAGGGAGTGTCGGACGAGAACATGAAGGCCGCGTGGACGGATCTTGTCCATGCGATCATTGCTTCGTCGTCCTTCCGGATGCTCGACTGAACCCAAGTTATGGTTCATTGCACTTTCACGTCCGCTTACCGAAGTCGCCGACATGTTCCGATCCCACCACTCGCGTCGTGCCTGCCTCAGCCACCTCGGTCGCGGAACGGCCGCTCTGTCGCTGGCGGGGCTGGCCGGTCGGACGCTTGAAGCGTCTTCCGGACCCCGTGCCGCGGGACTCGGACCGGCGCCGCATCATGCCCCGACGATCAAGCGGGTGATATTCCTGTTCATGCATGGCGGCCCGAGCCATGTCGACACGTTCGACTTCAAGCCCCGCCTCCAGGCCGAGGATGGGAAACCGCTCCCGTTCGAGGCCCCGGCCAATCTCGACGCCAAGCCGGTCCTGATGAAATCGCCGTGGAAGTTCCAGCGGCACGGCGAGTCGGGACTGTGGGTGTCGGAACTGTTTCCGCACCTTGCGACGAAAGTCGATGAGCTCTGCATCATCCGCTCGATGCACAGCCGCGGGCAGTCGCACGGGCAGGCGGTTTCCATGATGCACACCGGGAGCGACAACCTCGTCCGTCCCTCGGTCGGTGCGTGGG
>JAEYWB010000786.1 GCA_023429275.1 Planctomycetota bacterium | reverse complement strand
TCTCAGCAGTCGACGAACCGGGCGTTCTGAACTGATCACTGAAAACTGATGACTGAAAACTGACAACTGAAAACTTCCCCAATTGACCGGGCGGACTCGGGGGCTACGATTCCACCTGGCGGGAGACCGCGCGATTTTGGCGCGCGGGCCCGTCAGCCAACCGGGGGCGATCGGATTCGACTGGTTCTCCGCGGGTGGTGGTCGCGTGTCGTGGTTGATCAGTTTGCCACGTAAAAAGCTGATCAAAAAAGAACTGCCAACAAGCAGTTTGCCCTCGCTGCCTAGAGATAGGCTGGCGACCGTCTGCGGAAGCCCTGCCTGAGGCGTCCAAAAGTCGGTTACCAATTCAGGCTGGCCTCCTCTCACTGATCGCTGGGGAGGAGGCGAGACCAAAGGCGATCTGGTCAGGGGACGTTCTGTTCGCCGTACCGACCCTGACGACTTGAACGACGGACTACACACGTAGAGGCCCCATCTCAGGGCTCTCAGGACGGGGGTTCAATTCCCCCCGCCTCCATTCGCCGAAGGCGAATAGAGAGTTGAGGCGAGAAAGTAGAGAGTAGGTTTTGAGTTCGGACTCGGCAAAAAACCGGGCCCTCAACTCGGTCTACTCTCTACTTTCCACTCTCTCGTTCAAGCGGGCTCCCACTCTTCAGGCCGGACATGGCGTTTACCTTCGAGAAGCTCGTCGTCTACCAGAAGGCGATCGACTTCGCCGACTCCATCTGCCAGGAAACCGAGAGTTTCACTCGCGGCGATGGGTTTCTGGTCGATCAGTGGAATCGGGCTGCGCTCTCGATCGCGGCGAACATCGCGGAGGGAAACGGCCGCTTTACGAAGCGTGATCGGAAGAACTTCTTCGGGATTGCTCGAGGTTCCGTTCAGGAATGCGTGCCGCTGCTCGAAGCTGATCCAATCGGCCAGTTTGACTTCGAGCGTGGCAGCCCGGACTCGCTGCGGTCGTATTGTCACCCTGCCCGCCTCACCACAACGAACCATGCCTTCGGCCCACCGTCCCGGAAGCTGCTGTCGCTGGGGTCAGGTCGAACCTCGTACCGTGACGGCTCGATGGACTCGATCACCCAACCTTGTGCGAAGGCTTCCTCGATCTCCTTCCGACTCACCCGCCGAGGCCCTTGATCGCCCGGCTCGGCGTCGGAGAAGCAGATCAGGAAAAGGCGTCCGCCCGGCTTCAACACCGAAGCCAACCCCTCGACGTAACGCCGTCGATCTTCGTCGCTGAAGACATGGAACAGGCCGCTGTCGATCACGTTGTCGAAGACCTCCGGCAGTTCCTTCAGTGCCAGGGCGTCCATGACCAGGAACGTCGCCGTCACGCCCCGCTCAACGGCCTTCTGCTTCGCGAACGTGATCGGCTCGGCCAGAAAGTCGATGCCCGTCACCTTCTGGCCCCGGCTGGCGAGGAAGAGGGCGATCTCACCGCTGCCGCACCCGGAGTCCAATACCGAGCCGGTGATCTGGTCGGCGACATCGAGAATCGTCTTCTGCGGTCTGCCGATTTCCCACCGTGGCTGCCCGGCGTAAAGGTTCTCGAAACTGCTGCGGTCGTGGACGGGCATGGTTGCTCCCCGCATGTGCCAATAATCGGATTTGCAGGTACTTTATCGTTTGGGGAGATCGACCGCAGGAACCGCTGGGCCCTGTGAAGATCGAGGCCGTGAAGATCGAGGCCGTGAAGATCGAGGCACGGCACGATGCCCGGGTGAAGACGGTGACGAAGGAAGGGCCGGTCGCCGTCATCATCCTCGGTGGGGGATGGCCTGAGCGCCAGCGTGCGGCGGTTCAGCGGCAACGGCGAGTATCTCCGGGTGACGACGAAACGGTTCAGGGAGATTGCAGCATGATCCGACAGGGTGGTCCGGGAAGACCCGGTGAGCGTTGCCAAGACACGGCTCTCGGGAAGGCTTGTCTGGTGCTGAGTTGATCAAGCTGCGGCAGATCGAACGGCTCCTCCGGCGACAATCGGTGTTGCCCGGCGTCCATCGACAAGCGAAGCTCGGCAACGCTTGTCCGGGGCTTCCCGTTGGTCCGGACCCGGCCACGCGCACCTCTCTCTTCAAACAGGGCTCGGCAACGCTTGCGAGTGGCCTTCGGCCCGGCCACCCTGCCGGTGCGTCTGCAAACGATCGGGCCGTTTGTTCACGGATCTTGTCCTTTAGTTCCTGGCCGCTGAACCGCGCTCGTTGAGCATGAAATCCGGCAGCGTAGCTCCAAGATTCGACATCACTCCGCACAAAGGAACCGCCTGGTGGAATCGATCGACGCCCGCCCGGGTGACCTTCGTTCCCGTCACATTGATATTCCGGAGCGACCTGAGATTCTGCAGGTGTGCCAGCCCCTCGTCGGTCAGATCGCAATCGGTCATGGTGATGCTGGCGATCGCATGATTCCCGCTCAGGCTTTTGGCCAGTTCGTCGGCCTCGCGTGGCCTTTCCGCGACGAAGTGGTAGGAGTCCAGCATCGCCAGTTTGTCGCGGTCGCTTTCCGAAAGCGGCACGCTCGCCGGAATGCTTCGGACGTCGAACAGCCAGGCCTGGTTGTCGTCGAAGTCTGCCTTCGTGAGCAGCCTCGGGGGTGCCTGTCCGTAACCGGCTGAGCCGAAGCATTCGACGCCGAGTTCTACGAGATGCTTTGCCGCTTCGTGAGCGGGGTCTCGTCCCACGACGCGACGCTTGTCCCCCCAGACGACGACAATCCGAAGCTTGTCGTGACGTGACTGCACTGCGGCGAGCCTGGCGTCCTCGACGGGATCCGGCGTCTCCAGCACAACGGTTCGAAGCTGCGGCGCCTCGGCCAGCAGGGCGATGTCCGGCGCTTGCGGTCCAAAGATCCTGAGCGTTCGCAGTGTCGGCAGATGCCGGACAAACTTCAGTTGATCGTCCACCATGTCGCTCGTGAATGCCAGGTGATCGAGAGCCGCGCACTGGCCAAGCTTTGAGAGTGCCGATGTCTTGAGATTTCGTTGATGAGGCAGGCTGAGCGACTTCAGGCGAGGGAATTGCGCCAGGAGGTCAATTCCCTGAAGATCAAATCCCGCTGCACTGAGACTGAGAGCCTCGATGTATCGGCAGCGGGCGATCCGCTGCAGATCTTCGTTCGATCCGACCTGGCCGTCCCGCAGGTCCAGGTGATTGATCGCGAACGGCTCGCTCGGCAACGGCTTCGCCTCACCGGACGTGGCGTAGACCTGCCAGTCCCACCAGTTCGGGCTCACGGCCAGCGTGAACGACCCCTTGTTCGCCAGGGTCCATTCCGCCGCCTCGCGTTCGGCGGCGAAGTCGATGGAGTTGCTGACGGGAACCGGCGGCCTGTCCGAGACTGCTGAAGGCAGGACTTCATCCGCCGGCGGAGGAATGTATTCCGCAGGATGATCGCCAGCGTCAGACTGGATGAAGCACGTCGGCACGGCGTGGTGGAAGGCGGCCACGCCCGCGGTCGTCACCTTTGTGCCGTTGAGAATGAGTCCCTTCAGTCCCGTGAGCGGATGCAGCAGCCGCAATCCCTCGTCCGAGAGGTCCGAACCCGTCAGGTCCAGGCTGGTGATCTCCTGTCGCGTCGCGAGCACCCGTGCGAGTCGATCCGCATGGATCTGGCCCCCGGCTTTGACACTCGTCAGACCGACGTGCGTCATCAGGCCACGGAGTTCGTCGGTGAGAGTCGTCCCGCGCGGGATCTGCTGGAGGAAATACTGCAGGGACACGGCCTCAGCGGCTTTCTCCTTCGACAGTTCCTTTCG
>JAEYWB010000626.1 GCA_023429275.1 Planctomycetota bacterium | reverse complement strand
CCCTTTCTGTCGTGAATCACCCGGCCCGTTGGGCCGGGCTGTATGAATGGATGGCCCTTTGGGCCGGAAGAGACACGATCAGGCCACAGCACTCAAAACCTGAGCAAATACTGCGGCTTGCCACCTTCAAAAGGCTGGCCTGGAAGGCCGTGCCACGGAGATGTGGCTGTCCCCAGACAAAGGCTGACCTGAGAGGTCGCACAACAGAGCGAGGGGGCTGGATGTGTCATCGGACGTGCGGCCGTCGCGGTTCCGGGCTTTCGAGCTCGCCAAGCAATCGTTCGAGGCGTGTCTGCAGCTCGTAGACCCTCGCGAACCGGCGGGCCGGTTTCTTCGCGAGGCAGCGGAGAATCGCGTTCTCGAGCGCCGGCGGTACGTCTCTCACGAGCGTCGAGGGCGGGGGAGGGGAGTCGTTTCGCACCCGCTCGATCACCTCGGCGACCGTCGCTCCCGTCAAGGGAGGCCGGCCGGTCAGAAGTTCGTACAGGATGACCCCCATCCCATAGACGTCGGCCCCAAGCCCAGGCTCCGGCGCCGGATCGCTCAGGCATTCCGGGGCGAGCGCACCGACGAAGGTCGGATCGCCCGCCGAGCCATCGGCTGAGAATCCGGATCCGGCCCAGCCACCTGTCGGATGAAAGTCGGTGATCCGGGGAATCCCTCCCGCCGCCAGGAGGACGTTGGCACACTTCAGGTTTCCATGCACGACTCCCTGCCGATGCAGGTACCCGACGATCTCGGCCAGCTGCGCCCCGATCGAAACGATCTGCCGCAGGGGAAGCCGCTTCCCGGAAGCGAGGGCCGACAGGCTGCCGTTGGCGGCGTAGTCCAGGACGACATACCGCCGGCCGTCCCAGGAGCCCGACTGCTGCGGAAGGACGACCTGGGGATGCGAGAGGACCGACCACGACTCCACGCCGCGGCGAAACCTCGCCTCCCATTCCACGTCACCCCGTGCGGTCGAAAACAGTTTGACCGCAACCGTCTGCTGGAGTGGTCCGTGCAGCGCCCGGTGGACGACGCTCCCCGGCCCGCGGCCGATCTCGGCGATCAGCCGGAAGCCGTCGCGGGCCGCGAGACGCCTGAGACGCTCCTCGTCACTCAGGGGAATCGCGACGACCGCGTGTCCGTCGAGGAACCGTTCGAGGTCGCTCGCCAGTTCCGCCGCGCTGGAATAGCGACCGAGGGGATCCTTCTCGAGGCACTTCAGACAGATCGTTTCGAGATCGCGAGGAATCTCCTTCTCCCATCGGCTCGGCGGGACCGGCTCGTCGCTCAGGACCTGTTCGACGGTCCGGTTCCAGGAATCCGCTCGAAAGGGAGGCCGCCCCGACAGCAGCTCGTACAGGATCGCCCCGAGCGAATAGATGTCCGCAGCGGGTCCGATCTCGCTCACCCGTCCCGCCGCCTGTTCGGGAGCCATGTAGCTCGCGGTCCCGAGGATGGCGCCGTCCTTCGTCAGGGCGGTGTTCTCGGCGTCGAGCCGCTTTGCGAGCCCGAAGTCGGCGATCTTCGGAATGCAGCGGTCGAGATCACCCCGGGCCTCCGTCCCTTCCGCTCCTTCTTTCGTCCCGGTTCCGCCGGACTCCGCGGGGAGCGCGAGGAGCACGTTGGCCGGCTTGAGGTCGCGGTGGACGATCTTGAAGTCATGCGCGTGCTGGACCCCGAGGGCGAGCGTTCGAATCAGTCTCGCGGCGGAAGCGGGCGACTGCGGACGGCCGGCGGTCAGCCGATCGAGACTCCCCCCTTCGATCAGTTCCATGGCGAAGTAGGGGACCCCCTGATGGACTCCCACAGAGTGAACCGCAATGACGTTGGGATGCCGAAGACCTGCCGCGGCTTCGGCCTCGAATCGAAACCGCGCCCGCTGCTGCGGCCCGGCCAGAATGCCGTTGCGGATGAGCTTGAGAGCGACGGGCCGCCCGTCAGCGAGGTTCTTCGCCCGGTAGACAACCCCCATCCCGCCCCGTCCCATTTCGGCGAGGATCTGGTATCCCGGGGGTGCGGGGAGATCTTCGAAGGATTCTTCGGCCCCCTCCCGGCCGATCTGCGTGGCCGAGGGATCAACCATGGAACCGCTCTCCGGAACGTGTCGACGGAGGCCCAGTCTACCGAGTCCCCGCGCCTTGTGCCGTCCTCCGCTCCCGGAGGATCATCCTGCCGCGATGCCGCCGCCTCCAATGGCCCAGCCGCCGGAGTCCGGCGAGTCCGGAGAGGACCGGAAAGGAGACTGGAAGCCCGACCCCATTGCCACTGTCGGTGTCCCGCAGGGGGCGACACGGAGACCGTCTGCCTCGATGGAATCACGGAACGAAGTTGCTAGACTGCGGTCGCGGCGGCCGGAGACGGCCGATTCGCCACGTCCTCGTAGCTCAATTGGATAGAGCGTCGGCCTCCGAAGCCGAAGGTTGGAGGTTCGAGCCCTCCCGAGGACGCTCTTCTACGCGTTGGCGTAAACCGCTTCCTGGTCCCCGGCACACCTTTTCCAGGGTTCCTCCGACGGTTCAGTACGCCGCTCCCTCTCGGGCGCACCACCACAGTTGGATCTCCCCGGCTCATCCGGATCGAATAAGGCCCGGTCAGACATCCTTCGGCAGCGGCTTCTTCACCGGTTTCGGCTTTGCGGCGTCAGCCGGCACGTCGAAGTCCCTGGTCGTCGCCTGCTTGGGAATCTCGAGCTCGACTTCGTAGTCCCGAAAGAGAACGGTCCGGTTGCCCGACTCGTTCGCCACTGCCTCCGCAGGGTCAAAGTCCTGACCCGTGAGACGCGCAACGACAGCCCCTCCGACCGCCCCTTTGCCTGCGGTCGCCGTGTTGTAAACGCCATCGACAATTGTCGCGGTTCCGGCGGGCCCCTGGTTTCCCTTGGCGGTGTCGGGCACAAACAGGATCTGCCCGTACTTCACCGGTTTTCCGGCGAAGCTCACTTTACCGGAGACGTCGTAGCGCTGGGGGCCGGGGTCGACGCCAGAACCGCACCCCGCCAGCACTGCCAGACTGACCGCGATAAGGAGGCGGGGGAGCCTTGCGGGGATCGGGCAGGCGGAGCGGATTCGAAACCCGCGGCCTTCACACAGTGTCGTGATCCTGTCGGCGCTGATCATCGATGCGGGGTCCTGAAGCGGGAGGGGGCGAATCGAAGTCCGCGACAAAAGCCGGAAAGCATACGATTACTGACCGGACGTCCGCTCGTTCCCTTCCCGCGAGCCCATCCACCTGTAGATGGTGAAATCGATGTTCTCGCCGACGAAGTTAACCGCTCCGTCTGCCATCAGCATGTGTGTCCCGCCGACGTGCTGACTGCTGAAATCAAGATGATTGAAGTTGGCTCCGCCATAGATGACCCGGGTGTTGATGGGGTACTGCTGCGTTTTACACGAAGCGAAGTTCGTACTGTCGCACCCTCGATGCCAGGCGCGATACCCGTTGCTGGCCGTTGCCGTCCCTTCATTCCAGGACCGCTCGCCGACCATATAGGTCTGGCTCTCGCCGTCGGTGATGTCGCGATGTCGCGTGACATTCTGCCGGCGCAGGATGCCTGCGTCGCTGATGTCTCCCTGCCCGCTCGCGATCCGCGGATAGGCGGTGCCTGCCGGGTTGTTTCCGATGGGACCGGCGACGCCGTAGTAGTGCACCGTCGGAATCGCCCGGCCCGAAAACTCTCCCGTATTGGTCGTGACGAGCCGCGCGCTGCTCGGACACATGTACGTCGCGATCGGCTCCTGCAGATGGTTGCGGTTCGGAGAGAGGTTGTAGCCCGTCACTTCGAAGTCGAACTTGTTGTAGAGCGAGGCCTGATCGACGTAAGGGAGGATGAAGACGTGGAAACTGAACTGATTTCCGTTGGTAAATCCACCGGGGGGAAAGCAACCCATCGTTTCCGAGTAGCTATGAAGGGCAATGCCCAGCTGCTTCAGGTTGTTACGGCACTGAGAAGCCCGGGCCGCCTCCCGGGCCTGCTGAACAGCCGGGAGCAGGATCGCCACGAGGACCGCGATGATCGCGATGACAACCAACAACTCGATGAGGGTAAACCCTCGGCCCAACCGGGGAGTCGGCATAGCGAGAACTCGCAGAACGGGTTTGAGAGAAATCTCAGAGACGGGAAGAGACTCGAGAGTACCGCCCGCGCAAGACACGTGCAACAAAGTTCATTGATCTACGATCCCAGTCTGAGCGTGGGTGGTCCAAACCGGCTCACTCCGAGACCGCACGTTTTTCACGGCAGCATGCCCGGGGGATGGAAATCGTGAGCCCGCTAAAAAAACGGACTCCACCTCCTGTGCGGTCCCGCCGTCAGAATTTCTCTCGTCCCCGCATCTTACGTGGACCGACGCTTTACCCGCCCGAAAGCGCAAGCTACGCTCGCCTCCGCGCACTAAGCGCAATGCGAACTGCCGGACGCACGTCGAGCACGAGGCTCAGGTCGGTGGCAGAACATATCGACACTGATGTCAAACACCCTCGCTGAAGTCACCTTGCCCCTTCCTCCCGCCGTCATTCCTCCCCCCGTCCTGCCTCAGGGACCACCCACGGCAGGAACCTATTTCGCCAGCCGCAGCCAGCTCGATGCCGAGTGGCTTGCGCTCGCGGAGCGGCTCGTTTACGAGCATGGGGAGGCGTACGACTCTTACCTGATTCTCGAGCGGGACCGGCAGTTCTACTTCGCCGCCGACCGAAACGGAGTCATCAGCTTCGAGAGCTGGCGGAACAACATCTACGTCGTCGGCGGACTCGTCGCCGCCCGGGAAGATCGCGAGGCCCTGCTCGAGGAGTTCCTCGAATTCGCCCGCGAGCGGAACTGGAATCTCCACTTCCTCAACATCATGGCGGGAGATGTCCCGTTGTTCCGCCGCCACGGGTTTGAGCTGTCGAAGACCGGCGAGGAGCCGCTCGTCGACCTCCGCAAGGCGACCTGGGGGGGCAAGGACTTCGCCTGGGTCCGGCAGCAGGAAAACGCCAGCGCCAAGGCGGGGGTGACCTTCCGCGAGATCGACGTTCCCGGGCTCGCTCAGGAGGCCCGGTCGGAGCTCGACCGGCAGCTCCGCGAAGTTTCCGACCTGCACGTCGGCGGAACCGTTTACGGCCGCGAACTCGGCCTGATGGTCGGAAAGTTCGACCTCGAACAGATGTTCCGCAAGCGGCTGTTCGTGGCGGAACGCCAGGGCCGGGTGGAAGCGTTCGTCGTTTCGACCCCGTCGCATGGCGGACAGGTCTGGAGCGTCGAAACCTATCGCCGCCGTCCCGATTCCCCGCGAGGCGTCATCACCTTCCTCGTCGTCCGCATGTCGCGGCAGATGCGGGAGGAGGGGGTCGCGTACCTCTCGCTCTGCCAGTGTCCGGCCGTGCGTTGCAACAACGGCTCGCTCGCCGAAAGTGCGCTCGTCACACGCAGCATGAACCTCTGGTGGACGACCACCCCCTGGTTTTACGACGCCCGGCGGCTCTATCACTTCAAGAGCCGCTTTCGCCCGGTGTATCGCGAGTGTTTCATCGCCGCGCAGCCGAAGTGCCAGTTCCTCCCGATGTTCATGTTCAGCCTGAAGTGGGGAGTGATCTGGCCGAACTGGCTCCGCGTCCCCGGACACATGTTCCGGCGGATGCTCAAGCTGTTCCACCGCGAGAAGCTGGCCGACCCCGCCACGGAAGCCTACACGCGGATCGAATCGCTCGATCTGGCGGAGGAGATGGACGAGCGGCCGCGGGTCACTAAGCCGCGGTAGCCAAGACCGACCGTTTAAC
>JAEYWB010000579.1 GCA_023429275.1 Planctomycetota bacterium | reverse complement strand
CGATCGCGGGGTACCTCTGGCTTCGGCGGCTTTACGGAACCCTGACTCTGCTGCTCGCCTCTGTCGTCGGCGGACTCATCGTGAGCTCGATTCTCAAGGCAACGTTCGACCGCCCGCGACCGGACCTCGTTCCGCATCTGTCGATCGTCTCGACCAGTTCGTTTCCGAGCGGTCACGCGATGATGTCTGCCGTGGTCTATCTGACGATCGGCACGCTCCTCGGCCGCGTGGTCTCGGAGTTCCGGCTCAAGGCGTACTTCCTGATCGTCGCGATGCTGTTGACGTTTGTCGTCGGAGTCAGCCGGGTCTACATGGGCGTCCACTATCCGACCGACGTCCTCGCCGGATGGGCCGCGGGCCTCGCCTGGGCACTCGGATGCGGTCTGGCGGGGCATGCGTTCAACGGCCGTGCCAGCCAGCCTCCGAAGAACGGCGATGAAGGTGCCGGCGCCAGTCCCAGATCATCGGGATCATGAGTCGTCGCGGCCGGTGCCGTGGCCGTCACGTGAGAAGTCGTCCTGCTGCTCCTCGAAAGTCTGGCTTCGTTGCCGTCCTGATCTGCCAGGCGATTGACCGGCCCAATCTGTCGTTGCACACTCTCCCGCAGGGCCGTCTTTCTGTTCGTGGTGCCCAGTCAGGTGCAAGGATCTGTCTGAATCGTCGCTGGCCAGTCACCCGCGAGTCACCGGAGACGTTCGTGTCCAAGCTGCAACGCTTCTTTTTCGATGACGGCACGTCCCGCAAACGCTGGCACGTCCAGCAGACCGGGAAGCAATTGATCATCTCTTTCGGGCGACTGGGCGGTTCGCTCCGGGAATCGAAGACATCCTTCAGCACGCCGGCCGAGGCCAGGGAGAAGGCCGCAAGACTGATTGCCGCGAAGAAGAAGGAGGGCTACGTCGAGATCGACGCGTCACGGCTCGAAATCGTCCCGCGGAAGGGAAAGAGAAAGCCGACCGGGCGGCAGATCCAGTCATTCGAAAAGGTGCTGGGATGCCGGCTCCCCGACGAGTACCGCCAGTTCCTTCTGACGGTCAATGGCGGTCGGCCGAACCCTGACTGCGTCACCGTCCCCGGCATGGCGGGAATCGACAACGTCGGGGTCGGGACACTCTTTCATCTTCAGCCTGCTCAACCGGGACCGGATGAGCTGCAGTACGAACTCGAGAACACCGGGACGCTGTTTCCTCGAGGACACCTTCCCATCGCCAGCAGCTCCGATGTCTTCACGCTGTCACTGAGGCCCAGGACGTTTGGCTGCGTCTACTGGTGGTTTCACGAGACGGAGGCGGTGGACGACGACGAGAACTATCTCGAGTCGGCCGGGTATCTGCTGGCGGGATCTTTCGACGAGTTCCTCACGCGGATCGCGGGACTCTTCGGCAACGAGGAAGACGTTGAAGAGGAGGCTGCCGCTCCGTCCAGTGCGGCCGGCGGGAAGCCACGGGCGACGATCAAACAGCTTCTCCGCCTGATGAGTCATGACCTGACGGCCGAGAAAGTCCGAGAGATCGAGCAGGTCGTCGGACGGCTCGGCGATGTGAGCGGGATCAAGGACGGCGAGTGGCCGTTCAACAATATCGACAGCCCTGCTGTCATGCGTCGTCTTCTCCAGGCGGGGTTGAATCCGGAACTGACCGACACCGAGGGGCACTCGCTTCTCTGGCAGTGCGCGGGTTGTCCCGAGTGCGTCGACCTGTTGCTGGAGCGGGGCGTGAACGTCAATCGCCGCAACAAGGGGGATCTCGAGCCGGCCCTGATGCGGGCGATCTATGTCGAGAGCCTCCCCTCCGTCCAGAAGCTCCTCAAAGCGGGAGCGAATCCGACTGTCCAGCTGAGCTGGCCGATTGAGGACAAGCTGAAGGCCAACGCGAAGATTCGGACCGTCATCGAAAAGGCCCGCGTCGCCTGGAAGGAGCGGAAGAAGGGACAGCCGCCGGCTCGTTCGACGAGCCCGGCGCTGCCTGCCGTTTCGGGGAAGACGAAGGGGCCGAAGCCGACGCTGAAGCGGCTGCTGGGCCTTTTGAAGCACGACTACATCCCGGAAGAGTTCGAAGAACTGTCCGAAATCGAGCAACTCGTCGGTCAACTGGGCGATGTGAGCGGGATCGCGGATGGCGAATGGCCGAACATCGACCGGTTCGAAAACGCGGACCTGCTGCGGTGCCTGCTCGACTCGGGGTTGAATCCGGAGATGACCGCCCGGGATGGACGCTCGCTGCTCTATCAGTGTGCCAACAGCCCGGACTGTGTCGACCTGCTGCTGGAGCGCCGCGTCGCGGTCGATCGCCGGAGATCGGATTCGGACGATACCCCGCTGATGCGCGCCGCAGTGCTCGGCAACGATGAGTGCATCCAGAAGCTCCTGGACGCCGGGGCCAATCCGACGCTGGAATACACTCCGTTCGTAAGAGTGATGCTGAACATGAATGAGAAGAAGAAGGAACGGATGGACCTCGCTCGTGCCGAATGGAATCGCAAACGAGCGAAAACGAGGTGAGGCAGGCCGAGCGGCCTGAGAGAGCGTCCCGGCGCCGACACGAGTGGGATCGCATGAAGAAGGTCGGACCTGGCAATCCCTTCGGCGTCACCGATGGCCGAGCCAAACCCGCGACGCCATCTCAGGTCGCGAAACTGGAGAAGCGTCTGGGCGCAAAGCTCCCGGAGGAGTCCCGTCGGTTCCTCCTGACGGTCAACGGTGGCCGTCGCCCCGGTGGTGGTTGGGAATTGCCCAAAATGCGGGCTGACGATCGACACCGTCTTCGGGCTGCGAGATCGTCTACGTGAAGGCCGACCTGCTGAAGGTCGTCGGCCGCGTGCCGGGCGGCGTGGCGATCTGAAGGGATCGTCCATTCAGGACGGATCATGATACCGGAGCGCCAAACAGCGACCCGACTCCCGCCGTGAGTGCCATTGCCAGTGCTCCCCAGAATGTCACCCGGAACGCCGCCTTCATGACGGGAGCTCCCCCCGCGTGGGCACCGAACCCACCCAGGAGTGCCAGAAACAGAATCGATGTGGCGATGACGACGGGGATCAGTGCCGCACGCGGCGTGAGCAGTACGGTGATCAACGGCATCGCAGCACCAACGGCAAACGTGCCCGCGGAAGCAAAGGCTGCCTGAACTGGCCTGGCCGTCGTCAGGTCCGAGATGCCCAGTTCGTCCCGTGCGTGAGCCGCCAGTGCGTCGTGGGCCATCATTTGATCGGCCACTTGTCTGGCCAGTGATGGTTCAACCCCGCGACTGATGTAGATAGCGGCCAGTTCATTCCGTTCCGATTCATCCTCGGTCGCCAATTCCTTCCGCTCGCGGTCCAGGTCCGCCTTTTCTGTATCCGACTGGGAACTGACCGAGACGTACTCACCGGCCGCCATCGACATCGCGCCGGCCACCAACCCTGCCACTCCAGCGACGAGAATATCACTCGCGGTGGAGTGGGCGGCCGCCACGCCGACGACCAGGCTCGCGGTGGACACAATGCCGTCGTTGGCCCCCAGCACCGCGGCGCGAAGCCATCCAATTCGATCGGTGCGGTGGCGTTCACGGTGCTGCACAAACATCAGTGCGTCTTCCTATTCATCTCGCAGGAACTGAGAACACTTCCTCTCTGGGCCGCTTCCGCGAATTCTACCAGACCGGTTGCGGCGCGGACGGCTTCGCAGTTGCCATGGGGGCGGTGGACAACGCTCGCAACCATGTCATCTGCAACCGGTCGATCGCTCGGAACGGTCGTTAACCCAGACG
>JAEYWB010000577.1 GCA_023429275.1 Planctomycetota bacterium | reverse complement strand
GACCGGGGATGGCCGGACCTTCGAGCAGCCGCCGTTTACCGACGCGGCGGCTCCTCGCCGTGCGCCCAAGTGACAGCTCTTTCGAGTCTTCGAATGCCCAGCCCTGCATGGAAACTGATCGTCGTCGAGGGACCCGACCCCGGGCTCGAGCGTCTTCTCGCAGAGCTGGCCATCTCGATCGGCCGCGGGCGGTCGGACGACCTGGTGCTGAGCGATCCGGGAGTCACCCGGCAGCAGCTTCGCCTCGAGTGGAATGCCGAAGAAAACTGCCACGTCCTCGAGCAGACCGGTGACTCCCCGACGCTGGTCAACAACATTCCCGCGGCACGGCTCGCGGCGATCGGCCACCGGGTGATCGAGGGTGACCAGGTCCAGATCGGGAGCACCGTTCGGAGATTCGTCTCGTCCGCGACGGACGTGCTGCCGCCGTCGGCCCCCTCGTAAAGTCGCCGCTATGCCGTCATGGCGAGTCGATTCTCCAAGACCTGGAGGGCCGACGTGTTCGTCGAATCGATGTTATGAGGGACTGGCGAGGAGAGTCACCGATGCGTCACCTGGCTGTTGGCGACATTCATGGATGCATCCGGGCCCTTCGCCGGCTGGAGACGTTCGTCCCATTCCGAAGGGAGGACTGTCTCGTCACGCTGGGGGACTACGTCAATCGCGGTCCCGAGACGAGCGAGGTCCTCGATTGGCTCATCGACTACGGAGAGCGGGCGAGCCTGATCGCTCTTTGCGGAAACCACGACATCATGATGATGGCGGCTCGCGACAACCCGGAGTCGTACGAGCGGTGGTGTGAAGTCGGCGGCGGCGCGACTCTCAAGTCCTACGCGCCTGACGAGGGACCCGGCAGTCTCGCGGATGTCCCGGACCGCCACTGGCAGTTCCTGGAGGAGACCCGGCGGTACTACGAGACAAAGACGCACTTCTTCGTCCATGCCAACGCCTATGCGGACACCCCGCTCGACGAGCAGCCCGACGACATGCTCTTCTGGGAGCGACTGCACAGCACCCCTCCGACGCCGCATGACTCGGGGAAGGTCATGATCTGCGGCCACACGTCGCAGAAGAGCGGCCTGCCGCTCAACCTTGGCCACGCGATCTGCATCGATACCTGGGCGTACGGCCAAGGCTGGCTGACGTGCCTCGACGTCGCAACGGGGCAGTACTGGCAGGCGAACGAACAGGGTGAGACCCGCTCCAACTGGCTGGAATGAACCATCCGCCGGTACGAAGCGGGGCCTTTCGCGGTATGACGGAAAAGGACGGTCACGCGAGGCCTTCGGCCTGCGGCTTGCTCTCGATTGCCGGGGTCGTGACGAATATCGCCGGAGCGCACGTCTCCCCGCCGTTGGAGGATCGATCATGAAGCGCCGTGAATTTGCAGCCGCCGGTCTGGCCGCTCTCGCCTCAGCCGGACTTTCTGCAGGGGCTCTCGCCCAGCAGGCCTCACCGACTGCTCAGCGGAAGGACCCGGGATCGAAGCCCGGTGACAAGGCGGATCACGAACACGACCACCACCATTCGAGTCCGTCCGCCCGGACGTGCGCGGAAGCGTGCAACGACTGCCAGAGAGAGTGCGACGCCTGTTCGACGCACTGCGCCCATCAGTTGTCAGAGGGGAAGAAAGAACACCTCGCGACCCTGATGACCTGCCAGGACTGCGCCGACATGTGCGCGGTGGTGTCTCAGATCGTCTCTCGCGGCGGACCGATGTCGGTCCTGGTGTGTCAGTCCTGCGCCGAGGCGTGCGCCCAGTGCGCCGCAGCGTGTGAGAAGTTTGCGGACGACGCCCACATGAAGAAGTGCGCGGAGGAGTGCCGCAAGTGCGAAAAAGCGTGCCGGGCGATGGTCAAAGAGACCCGCTAACCGTCTGGCAGATCGGCCTTTTGCTGACGCAGCCGGAGTACCTCGGGAGGCGTCGAGGCTGATCGACTGACTCGGACTACGGCTTTTCTTCCGTCCCGCAGGTACAGATCATCTGGCCGCAGCCGGGGCAGCCCTTGCCGTACTTGTCGAGCACGGCCTGCTGCAGGTCGATCTTGGCGACGTTCGCGATCGTGGCGAGCCAGGCGAGGACATCGGCGAACTCGTATGCGAGCTCCTGCTTTGTCCCGCTCCGCAGCGCCGCGGCCAGCTCCCCGACTTCCTCCATCAGCCACATGAACGTCCCGTCGACGCCGCGGGCCTCGTCCTTGCTCGAGTACATCTTCTCGATGAGGTTCTGAAGGTCGCGAAGGCTGAAGTCGGGGGGAGTTGCCACGGTATCTCTCAGGGGCTGTTGCAGGAATTCGGACGGCTACTTCCAGGTGTCCATTGCAGCCCCGTACTTCGCCCGGAGCTTCTTGCGGACCGACTCGCGCTCCGCTTCGATCATGTTCCAGACGTCCTCCCGCTGCTTCGCGCCGGCGAGGACGGCCTGGGCCTGCTTTTCCCGGACCTCACGCAGGTTCGACGTCGTGTTGTAGACGGTCGGCTGATAGCCGTAGCCGCCCCACCCGGCCGAGACGTACCCCGGTTGAACGTTCACGTTCCACGTGACGGCGTTCTGCAGCGTGTCGACCTCGAGCTGCATTCCCCGCAGCGAGGCCCCGAGGGCCTTGAGTTTCCCGGCAAGACTCTGGCCGTAGTTGACGAGGAGCGGGTCGACCCCCAGCGTCGAGCTCGACTCGATCTTGCGGGCGTAGTTGTCGCACCAGGCCGCGACCCGGCTGGGATCGCTCGACTTCCGCGACGACGCCTGCAGGTCCATGACGATCTTCTCCAGGTCGCGGAAGTAGTCGCGGTCCGGATTCTTGCGGGCCTTCTCGGGCTTCGCGCGGGGGGAGGTGATGAGGGTCATGATCCGCCGCAGGCTCATGTCGGAAAGCTCGGCCCGCAGGACGACGGCGGTCCCCTCGGTGCTGACGAGAGCTCCCGCGAGTTCGTCGATCGCGAGCCCCATGTCGTCGAGGAACTCGGTGAACACTCCCTGAACGAGCGGGGCCTCATTCCCCACGCTCTCGTGGAAGTCGATCGCGACTTCCCACTGGATCGTCTCGTCGATCGTCACCTGGCTGCGGACCCCCTGCAGCCCGAGAAACAGTCGCTGGACCGCCTCGACCTCGGTGGGACTCTTCCCCTGAAGCGCCCTGGCCCCCTCCACCCGGAAGCGGATGAACGACGGCTCGAACAGATCACGGGCGTCGAGGGCCAGGATCACATGTCCCCGGGTGACCTTGAGGGCCTCATCGAGGTAGCCGACGAGGTCGGTCTCTTTCCTGGAAGCGACGCGGTCGATCCAGTTGGCGGTGTCCTGACGAAAGCCGGGACGGAAGAGGCCAATGAGATTGTTCGAGAAGCCGACGAAGTAATCCCCACGCTGGTTCTTGACGACAGGAGTTCCGCGGAGCGTCTCGACCGTCGATTTCTCGGCCGTCGCGAGCTCGGCCATCGTCGCTGCCTGATCCGACTCGACGAGGGCGGCGGACCACTGGGCGTCCTCGGATTCACCCGGGTGGAGATGCGAGACCCGCACGAGCAGATTCACCCATGGAGGAATGACACCCGCGAGGAAATCGCTGGACTGCTCGCCGCGCCATCCTTCCTTCTCGGCCCGCTTCGTTGCCAGGGCCTCCTTGACGCGGACGACCGCGACGGCGTTGAACTCGTCGGGGAACATCGGCAGGAGCGTGGCGGGCTCCGCCGCCTCTCCGGTCGTGACCGTCAGGAGGGCCAGGAGAAGAGTGAAAAGAAAGGCCGGGAGTCTGCGCATGACCACACCTCGAAAGGCCCGGCGGGGCCAAAACTTCGGGAGAATGAGAGACGCTGTGACGCTACACGGAGGCGGCGTTCTCTTCCAGCGAGTCGGCGGGAACTTGCACCGGTCCGAGGAGAGCGAACAGCCCGTACCCGTATGCCAGCGTTCCAAGCAGGCTCGCCGGCAGGAACGGGAGCGCCATCACGTAGCAGGAGACCAGGCCTTCGAGGCTCAGGGGGTAGGCCGGCATGTTGATGTGGGTCGGCAGCGGAGCCAGCCAGACGATGAAGTTGCTCAGCACAAAGTGAACGAGGGCCGCACCGATGCACATCCCTCCGAGCCTTGGAGCCGATGGAGTCCGGGGAAGGAACATCCCGGCGACGGTGAGAGCCGCGATGATGACGTAGTTCGTCATCTGCACGATGCCGAAGCCCTGGGAGAACTGCTCACTGATCGCCCAGTAGGCGGCATCGCCGAGGACCTGGGCAAAGAGCGGAACGCCGACTGCAAGCCAGCGGTTCCGGAACATCGCCCCGCAGAAGAGGCAGGCCGCCCAGGTCGGGGCGAAGCCCCACAGATAACCCAGGCCGCTCATCTGGAATCCCGTCGACACGAACAGTTTCACCAGGAGCGGCGGCGTGATCCGGGTCACGAGGAGCAGGGTGAGGAGCAGGGCAATGGTGGTCGTGCGGGAAAATCGCATGGCGGACAAGAGAATTGCGGAGGGCGGGGCGGTCCAGGATTGAGATCGCTGGGTTGAGATCAATCGGGAGAGTCTAGTGAACCGGGGAAGGCTTGTCTTGGCCGAGTGGCACGCCTGGAGTCCGGGAGGGAAGGCCCGTCCCGGCTCGGAATCGGGAGCGGAATGCCATCGCCCCGGCGACGATGGCAACGACGCCGAGGGGTTCGAGGGGCAGGCGGTATCGGTACAGCGGAATCTCAAGCAGTGCTGTCAGGAACGTCGTTCCGGCGAGAATCAGGCCGATGATCCATCCCGCCCGTCGGGTTTCTTGAGTGGCCGGAGGGGAAACGGCGTCGGTCGAGGGAATCGGCGAAGGGGACCTGGCCGGGTCCGAACGGGCCGAGTCCGAACGGGGCGGGCCGAGCAGGCAAACGGCGATGCCGAGCCAGGTCAGTCCCGAAACGATCCAGGTGAAGAGGAACGTTCGCTCCGGTCCCCAGGCGAGGATCGCCGTAGAGAGCCGGCTGACCGCGGGGAAGCGGGGCTGCGGGGACCGCGCGAATCCGTCCTCGGCGGACTCGACAGCTGGGGGAGGCGGATACTCCTTGCAGTACCAGAACGTTCCCATGCGTGCGGCTGTGTGGACGATCGACCTTCCGGGCTCACGAAGGATCGCCTGCCTGGCGACCCGTTCCATCAGCCGGTCCGCCTCGGCGTCAGTGAGTCCGGACCGGATGAGCGCTGCGGCGACCCCGGTGTTGTGACGAAGATCGACGGAGCTCCCGGCGACCGCCAGCCGGCGATGCAATTCCTCCGCCGGTCCCTCCGTGGGAATATCGAGGCCCGCTCCCGGCCAGGGACTGAAGTTGGCCGTCCAGAGCTCCCGCCCTGTAAAGGTCAGCAAGGCCCACCGCCCGAAGAGCTGCCGGTTGCGCTCGCACCAGGGAGCCATGATCGCGAGCACAATCACCAGCGGAATCGACGCATACGCGAGCCGCTTTCCGACGGATGCGGGGCGTCTCCACCCGTCCGCAAGCGATGCCAGCCCCAGGACCGGAATCAGCACCAGCAGGGAGGGACGGATCAGGATGCCGATCCCCGCCGCCAGCGCGGCAGCGACGAGCCGCCCGCTCGCAGGCGGACGGTTCGACCAGACGAGAAAGGCGGCCAGCGTCAGCAGCAGGGTCGCCAGCGATTCCGTGAGGACCCAGTTTGCATAAAGCGGCCGGGCCGTCGACAGGGCCATCCAGGTCCCTGCCAGGAGGGCCGCCCGGTGCGATCCGGTGAGCCGCCACGTCCACCAGCCGACGAGGAAGTCCGTTGCGATCGCCGCGACGTGCTGGACCAGGATCGCCGCGGCGAACCCGGCTCCGGTTCCCAGCAGCCCGATCACTCCCCCGAGAAACCATGGATAGCCCGGTGTGCGGTACCCGAGGGCCGGCCCTCGCATCCAGAAGTCGCCGTCGGCCACGACCGTTCCAAGCCGCCAGTAACCGGCCGAGTCAGGCCAGGGCTGATCAAGCCCTGAGAGGTAGAGCACCGTGTGCTTGGCGAGGTCGACAAGGATCACCGCCGCGATGGCGATCATTCCCCAGCGTGGCGGAGACGGCGGTGTGGTCGAGACGGATGACCCCATGCTTGCCGCACGTTCCTCGTTGCCGCGTCAGGGCCTCATCCGCCCGCTCGAGACCTTACTTCTTCCGCTCCGCCCGCCACGCCGCAATCTTCTCCTTTGCGGCCTGGTACTTCTCATAGCCGGCCACATCGACGACGCCGCGGAACCCGGTATGACAGGTCGACGTCAGAAAGTCCCCCTTCATCCGGGCGGTTGTGCGATAGCCGGTGCAGCTGTTGGTGTTACAGAGGAACGACCCACCGCGCTGCACCCGCTTGATGATGTTCGATTCCGCCGGATCGAGGCTGTCGGAGGGCCCTTGAGGATTCCGCTTCGGGCTGTTCGCGTAGTAGTCCATCCGGTAGAGGTCGTGGCACCATTCCCAGACGTTCCCGGAGATGTCGTAGAGACCGAGCGCGTTCGGCTTGAACGACTTCACCGGAGAGGTCGTCAGGTAGCCATCCTTGTTCTGCCGATCGAGCGGGAAATCGCCCTGCCAGTAATTGCACATGTAGGTCCCGGCGGGCTCGCGGTCGTTCCCCCAGGGGTAGAGCATCTCCTTGCCACCGTTACGGGCCGCGTACTCGAACTCCGCCTCCGTCGGGAGACGTTTGCCCGCCCAGGTCAGGTAGGCGACGGCGTCTTCCCAGTTGACGTGGACCACCGGGTGGTCCATTCGCGTGTCGATGTTGGAGTCCGGTCCCTCGGGATGCCGCCAGCTGGCTCCCGGCTTGATCTCCCAGTGCTGGTGTTCCCACTGCGGGATGTTGAACCGGAGGGTCTCGCGGTCGGGGTTCTCCTTGAATGTCAGAGAGGCGGCGATGAGCGCGCTGTCAGGCAGAAGGCTCATGTCGCTCCCGCTTCGAGAGAGCTCCTCGCGTGTCGGAACCTTCTCGGCGAAGGTCTTGTAGCCGGTCATCTCCACGAACTCGGCGAACTGGGCGTTCGTCACCTCGGTGACGTCCATCCAGAAGCTGTCGAGTTCGACCTTGTGCCTGGGAAACTCGTCCGGGCGGAGCCGGTCAGGGTCGTCGGGGGATTTCGGAGGCTCCGACCCCATGAAGAACGTTCCACCCTGAACCCAGACC
>JAEYWB010000540.1 GCA_023429275.1 Planctomycetota bacterium | reverse complement strand
GGTTGATACGGGTCATGTAGGGGTTGAGGTAATACGTCCCGGGGTCGAGTGTCTCCCGCTGGACGCCCCGCTCACCCGACTCGACGAGCAGCCTGTTCGGGACCTTCGGCATCGGTCCGGCGAGATTGGTGACGACCCCTTTGAAGCCGGCGTTGATCGTGATCGGGTCGAGGAGCTCGACTTCGAAAAGATAGGGATTGATCGGATACCGGCCGGGACGGAGGACATCGGGGACGATCCCCTTCGTGACGATCTCTCCATTCTCCGAACGGGCGAGGAACTCCCCGTAGCCGAGGTCTTCACCAGTCAGGCTGACGAGGACGCCGAGCTTCCCTTCCGGGATGACCACCTGGGGAACGACCTCCCAGTCGTAGTCGTACGGGTTCAGAAAGTAGCGGCCCTCGGTCAGGACAGCCTTCTGGACTCCCTTGTGGCCCGGCGTCGGCGCGACTTCGTCGGCCGGCCCGATATTGGTGCCGGTCTTGCGGGTGAGGATGGCAATCTGGCCGGTGCCGACTTCAATCCGGCACTGGTTGTAAAGGGTGAAACTGGTGATCAGGAGAATCGCTCCGGCGATGAGCAGCCCCAGGGGCTGAAAGAGCCGCGCCTTGAAGCGATCGACGACAGACTCCCGAAAAGGCTCGTCGCGGGCTGCCCCGCGATCCCCGTCATCACCGTCGTCGTCCGGCGAGCTCAGCATCACTTTGCGGGCCATAGTGGCACTCCAGGGAGAGACGTCGAACGGGCCCGATCGACTCGCAGCCCAAACATGGCGCAACCCGTTCCCTCACAGTAACGTGGTGCCGGGACGACCGGATCAATAATCGGGACCGAATTGCGCGGCGCCGGCCAGCGGCGTCGGACGGATCGTCGTGCTGCCGAGACGTTTGCGCTTCGTTGGAGAAACCGTTTCCATTCCGTCCGGTGCGTGGGCATGCGACAGCCGTACCGATGCACTAAACTCGGCAGTTCACACGTCGCGTTCCGCTCCGCCGAAAGTTCGGCGGAGCTTCCCGACATTCATCGATCGAGCAGCGAGACCATGGCCGAGTTCCGGATCGAAAAGGATTCCATGGGGGATGTCCGAGTCCCCGCCGAAGCGTACTACGGTGCCCAGACGCAGCGGGCTGTCGAGAATTTCCCGGTCTCCGGATGGCCGCTGCACACCGACCTGATCCGCGCCATGGGGCTCGTGAAGTATTCCTGCGGCGTCGCCAACCGGGACCTCGGCAAGCTGCAGAACACCGGCAAGGTCCGGCTCGACGCGAAACAGATCGACGCAATGCTCCAGGCGGCCAAGGAAGTCGCTTCCGGCAAGTTTGACGGGCAGTTCCCGATCGACGTCTTCCAGACCGGATCGGGGACCTCGAGCAACATGAACGCCAACGAGGTGATTGCCAACCGCGCGATCGAGATTCTCGGCGGCGACCGTTTCTCGAAGGACAAGCCGGTCCACCCCAACGACCATGTCAACATGGGGCAGAGCACCAACGACACCTTCCCGACGGCGATCCACGTCGCTGTCGCGGTGAGCATTCAGAAGACGCTGATCCCCGCCCTGACCTCCTTCCGGGACATCCTCGCGAAGAAGGCGAAGGAGTGGGACAAGATCATCAAGATCGGCCGGACGCACCTCGCCGACGCCACGCCGCTCCGGCTCGGACAGGAATTCGGCGGCTTCGCGCGGCAGCTCGAGCTGTCGCTGGAGCGGGCGGACCGGGCTCTGAAGGCCGTCCTCGAACTCCCGGTCGGCGGAACCGCCGTCGGGTCGGGGATCAACACCCATCCCGAATTTGGGCGCCGGACGGCTGAGTCTCTCGCGAAGGAGACCGGGATTCCGTTCATCG
Organism: Planctomycetota bacterium; assembly: GCA_023429275.1. Lineage (GTDB taxonomy): Bacteria > Planctomycetota > Planctomycetia > Planctomycetales > Planctomycetaceae > Planctomyces_A. The sequence continues at coordinate 8,062 of JAEYWB010000540.1, read as the reverse complement.
AAGCGGTCAACCACTTTGAAGGGAACGCCCAGCGGGACGGGCTGGTCGAGTGCCACGGGGAGCTCAAGGCGATCGCCACGACGCTCTTCAACGTCTCGAACAACATCCGCTGGCTCGGCTCGGGACCGCGATGCGGGTTTTACGAGATCAAGCTGCCGGACCGTCAGCCGGGAAGCTCGATCATGCCGGGGAAGGTCAACCCGGTGATGTGCGAGAGCCTGATGCAGGTCTGCGCCCGGGTGATCGGCAACGACGGCTGTCTCACCCTGAGCGGCGCGGCTGGCGGGAACTTCCAGCTCAACATCATGATGCCGGTGATGGGCCAGACGACCCTCGAGAGCATCATGCTCCTTGCGAAGGGGACGGCGGCGTTCGTCGAGTTCTGTGCCGTCGAGATGGAAGCGAACGAAGAGGCGTGCGTCGCGAGCGTCGAGAAGAGCCTCTCGATGGTGACGAGCCTCAACCCGCACATCGGTTACGAGAAGGCGGCCGCCCTGGCGAAAGAGGCCTTCAAGTCGGGGAAGACGATCCGCGAGCTCTGCACGGAGCAGAAGATCCTGCCCGAAGAGACGCTCACCGCGGCGCTCGATCCGTTCTCGATGACGGAGCCGCAGGGTTGAGAGAGTGATCGATCCGTAAGCGACCACGAGCCCTGGCGGAGTTCTGCCGGGGCTCGTGACGTTTTGAGCGATCTCCGCGACGGCACGGCGGCTCGGCAGCAAGGCCGGTGTCGACAGAGACAGACTCTCAGCGGCGGCACAGAGGCCGGACGAAATGTCAGCGTGCTATCCCCGCAGCGATTCAGCGGGGACGGGCGCGGCGGAAGCGATCGAGGTCGCTTGCGGACACGAGGATGCGGTTCCCGGTCCGGCTGTTGAGCAGTCCAACGAGATTCTGTTGTGGCTCGTCACTGCGGACGAGCGGCTCACGCGAGGTGAGCGATGCGAGGTAAGTCGCGGCGTCAACCAGGCGGTCGTCAATGATCCTGACGGTGTTCATCATGACACACGGCTCGAGGGCGAGGGCTGAATGAATGTCACCGCGCCCTTCCGTGTGGCGGTCCCGACACCGTTCCATTGCGGGAGGTCTCTACCCTCCCAGACATTTCTTCGCAAAGTATATCGGTCCGGCTTCGGCCCGGACAGGATCGTGTGAACGGTTCTAAACAGAATTCTCATTCGTCGAGAACGTCCCCAACCCTTTTAACACGAACAGCTTCCGTAATCCGGCTGATCGACGGCCGTCACGCAGAAACCGACTCTGATGGCAAGTAGAGCCGCTTTTCCCGGATGTAGTGCTCGACCGGGCGCGGGACATGAAACCGGATGCTTTTTCCCTCCGCGACCCGTCTGCGGATGTCGCTGGCGCTCAGGTCGATTCCCGGCATCGTGACCTCCACCACTCCCCGCCCGCCGGGACGAACCAGGTCGGCTGGAAGTGGCCTGGGGGCTTCACGGCCCCGGTTCACAACGACCAGTGTCGCGAGTTCCGAAATCCGCGCCGGATCGCGCCACGTCGGAAAGTCCGTGACCGAATCGGCTCCCAGGAAAAGGAACAACTCGTCTTCGGGACGGTCCTTCCGGATCTGCTCCAGTGTCTCGACGGTGTAGCTCGGCCCGGGGCGATCGACCTCCATCCGCACGACCTTGAATTCCGGCATGGCGGCGATGGCGAACTCGAGCATGTCGACCCGGGCGACGGGGGGCGAGACCTGCACATCGAGCTTGTGGGGAGAGATCTGCGCCGGAAGGAACCAAACCTCGTCCAGGGAACAGGCCTCGCGGCACGTCTCCGCCAGGAGGAGATGTCCGTAGTGGACCGGGTCGAAGGTGCCGCCGTAGATGCCGATCCGCATGGGGAGGAGTCAGGAGTTAGGATCTAGGAGTTAGGATTCAGGACGTTTGGTGGGGCGGTGCCGGCCTCAGCAGGAACGCCCCTCTTCTTCATGGGCTCATCCTAGATCCTGAATCCTGGATCCTGAATCCTCCCGACTCCCGCTTCTCCATGACATCAGCGATTGCTTATGCTGGCTGCGGAGCCTCGCATGCGATTCGTCATCCTCAGCTGCTTTCTGACGATCCTCACCCGGCCAGCTTTCGCCGCCGAGCCCGATCTGGCGACGCGCGCGGCGGCACTTCTGCGGGACCGATGTGTTCGTTGCCACGGGGCGAAGGAATCGAACGGGGGGCTGCGGCTCGATCAAGCGGAATCGGTGCGGCGCGGCGGAGACAGCGGTCCCTCCGTGGTCCAGAAGAAACCGGCGGAGAGTCTGCTTCTCCGGCGCGTCGTCAGCATGTCGGACGATGAGGTCATGCCTCCCGAGGGAGACCGATTGACCGCTGACGAGGTGCGGCTTCTGACGGAATGGATCACCGCCGGCGCCGAATGGCCGGCCCAGGCCGTTGAGACGGCAAAGGCGGGATCCGACTGGTGGGCCATTCAACCGTTGCGGCGTCCGGCGGTCCCGGTTGCGGCGATCGCGGGAGATGCAAACGGGCGGTCGAACCCGATTGACGCCTTCATCACAGAAGCTCTCGTACAACAGGGATTGCAGAGGTCTTCTTCCGCTGACAGACGGACCCTCATGCGTCGTGTCGCCCTCGATCTGACGGGACTGCTCCCGACGATCGAGGAGATCGAGGCCTTCGAGAGGGATCCGGACCCGCTCGCCTACGAACGGCTGGTCGATCGCCTGCTTGCCTCCCCGCGATACGGCGAGCGGTGGGCGCGGCACTGGCTCGATGTCGTCCATTTCGCTGAGACACATGGCCACGACCAGGACCGGCCCCGCGACCATGCCTGGCCGTACCGAGATTACGTCATCGAATCTCTCAACGTCGACAAGCCCTACGCGCGGTTCGTCGAGGAGCAGGTCGCGGCCGACGCCCTTCATCCGGACGATCCGACGCTCGTCCGGGCTCTCGGTTTCCTCTCCGCCGGTCCGTGGGATGAAAGCTCCCTGCGGGACATCCGCGAGGAGACGATCGACCGGCAGATCGGCCGGTATCTCGACCGGGACGACATCGTCACGAACGTGATGTCGACCTTCACGAGCACGACGGTCCACTGTGCCCGGTGCCACCACCACAAGTTCGATCCGATCTCGCAGGAAGACTACTTCTCGCTGCAGGCGGTCTTCGCCGGGACGGAGAAAGGGACGAGGCCGTTCGATCTCGATGCCGCGACGCGAACCCGACGCGCCGAACTGGCGCAACTGGACGCCGACCTCAAGCGGAACAGTTTTTCGCTGCCCGAACCTCTCCTGGAGTCGATGCGGGCGTGGGAAGAGAACCAGCGGGCCCATCCGGCGACCTGGCTCACGCTCTCGAGTCCCGCCGTGACGTCGGAGAACGGCGCGACGCTGCGTCTGCTCGATGACGGCTCGTGCCTTGTCTCGGGGAAGTCGCCCGAGGTCGACACCTACACCGTCTCCGCCGAGCTTCCAGCGACGCCCGTCACCGGACTGCAGCTTGAGGTGCTGCCACATGAATCGCTCGCCCATCAAGGTCCTGGGCGGCAGGACAACGGAAACCTGCATCTGTCGGAGATTCGAGTCCTTTTCCGAGCTGAGGGTGGTGAGACCGAGCAGCCGGTCTCACTCCGCAATCCGGTCGCCGACTTCGACCAGGCGGGGTGGGACATCACCCGGGCCCTCGATGGCAATGTTCAGTCGGCCTGGGGGATCTATCCCGAGGTCGGCAAGGCCCATGCAGCGGTCTTTGAGGTCGTCAATCCTCCCTCCTCTGCCGGGACCTGGACGATCCATCTCGATCAACGTCACGGCGGACGGCACACGATCGGCCGGTTCCGGCTGTCGATCACGACCACCCGCGGGGCCGCCCTCCAGGCGGCGGTGACGTCCAGCACCGTGGCGGCCCTGTCGAAAGCCCCCGCGGATCGTTCGCCAGAGGAGTCGAAAGAGCTGCAGAGAGCGTTTCTTCAGGATTACCTGCGGCAGGAATTCGCAAAGCTTCCGGAGTCACAGAAGGTCTTCGCCGGGTCGGGCGAGTTCCTCGCGGATGGTGGGCATCGGCCGCTGGGGAAGCCTCGCCCCATCCAGATCCTTCAGCGGGGAGAAATCACGAGGCCGCTTCGCGAAGTCGGACCGGGAACGCTGAGTGCGATCACGGCGCTCCCTGCCCGCTTCTCTCACGATCCGGAGACGGGAGAAGCGGGGCGACGCGCGGCGCTGGCCCGCTGGCTGGTCCACAAGGAGAACCCGCTCACCTGGCGGTCGATCGTCAATCGCGTCTGGCACTATCACTTCGGCCGCGGGCTCGTCGAGATGCCGAGCGACTTCGGGGAAATGGGAGGCAGGCCCTCGCATCCCGAACTGCTCGACTGGCTGGCCGTCGAGTTCCGGGACGGTGGCGGTTCACTCAAGTCGCTCCATCGGCAGATCGTCCTCAGCGATACTTATCGGCAGGAGACCGGTCACGATGAGCGTGCGGCGCAGATCGACGCCGGCAACCGTTTCCTGTGGCGGATGAATCGTCCCCGCCTCGATGCCGAGATCGTCCGGGACGCCCTTCTCCAGCTTTCCGGCCGGCTCGACCTGACGATGGGGGGGCCGTCCGACCGGCAGTTCATCATGTCGCCCGGTGTCCACGTCACCCCCAAGGTCGACTATGTCTCCTTCGATCCCGATTCGAAAGCCAACCGGCGGCGATCGATCTACCGGTTCCTGTTCCGGACTCTCCCCGATCCACTCATGGAGACGATGGACTGCCCCGCGGGTGACCAGCTCGCCGCGGTCCGGACGGAGTCGGTGACAGCCCTGCAGGCGTTCGCGCTGCTCAACAACCCGTTCGTCGTCCGCCAGTGCGAGCACATTGCCGCCCGGATCGAATCGGAAGAGCCCGACGTCGCGGGACGCGTCGAACTGGTGTTCCGGCGGATCCTCCTGCGGTGGCCTACAGCCGAAGAGCGAGCAGAGTTCCAGGGATTTGTAGAACGGCACGGCCTGGCGAACGTCTGCCGCCTCCTGCTGAACAGCAACGAGTTTCTGTATGTGGATTGAGAGTCAGGTTAGAGGTTAGAGGTTAGAGATGAAGGAGGAACGCATGGCTGAACAGATCCAGGGCGAAGGTCTCTCTCTAACCTCTCACCTCTTCCCTCTAACCTCAAGCCCGCTCACTCGCCGCACGTGGCTGAGCTCCGTTGCCGGGGGGCTCGGGACCATTCCGCTCGCCATGCTTCTGACGGCCGACGGCCGCGCTGAAACCATTCCGGCCGCCGACCTCAACGGCGGGCTGCATCACGTCGCGAAGGCGAAGCGGGTCGTTCAGCTGTTCATGAATGGCGGCGCGAGCCAGATGGATACGTTCGACTTCAAGCCCGAACTCGAGAAGCGGCACGGCCAGCCGTTCGATCCCGGAGCAGGGATCCGCGTCGAAGCGGCGACGAGCGCCCCCGGCAACCTGATGAAATCGCCGTTCCCCTTCGCGCAGCACGGCCAGTCGGGACGCTGGGTCAGCAGCCTCTTTCCGGAACTGGCGAAGCGGGTCGACGACATCGCCTCCCTGATGGCGATGGAGTCCAGGACCAACGTCCATGGCCCCGGCAGCTACCTCATGAACACCGGGTTCCTGCTCCCGGGGTTCCCGTCGCTCGGCTCCTGGGTCTCGTACGGGCTGGGACGGATCTCCGACAACCTGCCGACGTTCGTCGTTCTCCCCGATCCGCGGGGGCTTCCTTACAACCAGAAGGGGAACTTCTCGTCGGGCTTTCTCCCTGTCGCCCATGCAGCCACGGTCATTGCGGCGGGGAGCGAGACCCCGATCAACGACCTGAAGGCCCCGGCATCGGCCCGGTTCATTACGCCCGACAGCGAACGCGAGACGCATGCGCTCCTCAAGCGGTTCAACGACCGGCATCGCGACGAACATCCCGGCGACTCGCGGCTCGACGCCCGGATCGCGAGCTACGAACTCGCGGCGAAGATGCAGGTCGCCGCGCCGGAAGTCTTCGATCTCAGCGGAGAGACTGCCGCGACGCACGCCCTCTACGGAACGGCCGACCCGGTCACCGCCGACTTCGGCAAACGGTGTCTCCTGGCCCGGCGGATGCTCGAACGTGGTGTCCGGTTCGTTCAGCTCTGGAGCGGGGCGGGAGGGCCATCCAACAACTGGGACAACCACTCCGACATCATCACCGAGCTCCCGAAGATGACGAGCGCGACCGACCGGCCGATCGCCGCGCTCCTCGAAGACCTCAAGTCACGCGGGATGTTCGAGGACACTCTGGTCCTCTGGAACACCGAGTTCGGCCGGATGCCCTTCACCCAGGGGGCGACCGGGCGAGACCACAACGGCGGAACGTTCGTCGGCTGGATGGCCGGGGCGGGAGTGAAAGGGGGCGTCTCTCACGGCGAAAGCGATCCGTGGGCGTGGAAGACCGCCGCAGACAAGACCACGAACTACGACTTCCACGCAACGGTCCTGCATCTCCTGGGAATCGATCACCAACGGTTGACGTATCGGAACAACGGCGCCAATCGCCGCCTGACGGACGTTCACGGGCACGTCGTGCACCAGGTTCTGACCTGAGTCGTCGCCCAGAGGGGTGTTCTCAGGTTCGGGACAGGGCCTCGAGGACTGCTCTCCGCCCCCTTCGAGGTAGAACCCGCCCCTCTCCGCTCCATAGACTTGGGGGTTCGCCTACGGAGTTTGCCAGACATGACCGCCGACGACAGGAATGCCGATTCGCCCGAGCCCGGCCTTGAGCCGAATAATGTCGGCCGCGAATCGTTCGATCTCCCAGAACACCTCCCGCCGGTGCAGCCCCCGTCCGCGGGCTTCATCGTGCAGCTCTTCGTCGTTCCCGCGATCATCGTGGCGGTTGTCGTTGGGCTGTATCTCCTGTTCACCCGGATGGCGTCGGGCGAGGCCGACTGGCGGCAGCTCGTCAGCGACATCCGGAGCGAGAACCCGCACGTCCGCTGGAGCAGTGCCAACCAGCTTGCCACGCTGCTGACCGATGCCGCCCAGCAGCCCGTGGATCCTGCCGCGGGGCCGTCCCTTTCGAGCAATCGGGAGATCGCCCAGGCACTTGTTCCCCAGTTCACCGAACTGGCCAAAAAGACGACACCGACCGAAGAGGAGCAGCTTCAGGTCGAATTCCTCGGAAAAGCGATCGGACAGCTCGATGTGCCCGATCTCGTCATCCCCGCCCTGATCGACGCGGCTCAGCCGGGAGACGAGGGCGAGTTCCGGCAGATGCTCCGCAAGACCGCACTCAACTCGCTGGCCATGGTGGTCGGCCGGGCACGGGATCGCGATCTTCTCACGACGCTTCCTCCGGACCTCGACACCAGGGTCGCCCGGATTTCCGAAGACTCGAGCCGCCTGTTCCGGAACCAGGCCGCCTTCGTCCTCGGTCTCTCGGGCGGCCAGGCGGCGCTCGAGCGGCTGCAGGCGATGCTGGAAGATCCGGAGCCGCTCGTCCGCGCCAATGCCGCGGTCGGGCTCGCCCGGAACGACTCCAAGCGGGCTCTGCCTGTCCTGGAAGAGATCCTGCAGGATTCGGCGGACTGGAAGCTCGATCCTCCCGCGCCGGGAGAGTCGGCCGAAAAGGCTGCCATTGAGGACGGCGTTCGTTTCGAGCGGATCAAGATGCTCGGCAACGCCCTTCGTGCCGTTGGCGACCTCGGACCGCAGCTCTCCGATGAGGAACGAGCCCGCGTTACCAAGGAAGTGCAGAGGATCAGCACCTCATTTCCCGTGCTGGAGCTCCGTTCTGTCGCATTGAAGACGGTCGACGCACTCGCCCCAACAAAATGAGCACACAGCGGGACCCCGGCGCAGCCGATCGGTGACACCCTCACACGTCGTCGGCGCCATCCGCGACGCCCCCTGTTTCATCTGCAAGGTTCCCCTTCCGGCAGGCGGATTGAAACCGGATACTCCCGTTCCGTCGTCCAGGAGGGATGACGATGGCCCACCCTGCCTCGCGCCAGGTCATCATGGATGAGACGCTCGCCCCGCTGGCCTCGACCGGTCGTCTGCTTCCCGTCCCTTCCTTTTCCATTCGCCGAGCCCCCGTCGAATCCCCGGCCGTCCAC
>JAEYWB010000416.1 GCA_023429275.1 Planctomycetota bacterium | reverse complement strand
ACCTCGACGCGTCCGTCGTCGTCGGCGGCCAGCGATGGCGGCGCGACCCGAAGAACATCGCCTCGGGCGAACCGACTCCATTCCAGTCCGCCGCTCGTGGACCGGGAGCGGGTCTTGCCCCTGGGCAAGGCTCGGCATCCGGCCCGGCAGGTTCGGGCGAGCCGGGAACGGAGTTCGGCCGCGGAGCACCGCGAGGGGGCCGCGGAACGGGGGCCGGGTCGGGTGAGTTCCCGGATTCGGTCTCACCAGGCCAGTACAAACCGGGTGGGTTGCCATCCGGCATGCCCAGTGAAGAAGAGCTGGCGTCCACCGATCCACGCGGGACAGGCAACGGCCCGGGAGGCCCTGATGACGCCTCCCCCCCGCTGGGCCGCCAGCCGTCGCCGAATGATCATCGAATCCTTCCCGGCACACGCACCTTTCAGGGGAGCAGTGGTCCGCGTCTCGGATCCACGTCCGGTGGAGGGCGTCCGCCCGCCTCGGGTTCTCACGGGGACCTGCACCCCTGGCACGACAACGAAAAGCCCTCTGACGAGACTGTCCTTCCCCAGGGGACCGGTCCTATCAACAGCCGGAGCCTCGCGTCCGGTGAGTCGGGTCGCCCGGGATCGAAAGTGTCCGGTGGCCCGGGGCAGACGTCGCAACCCGCCGGCTCTCCTTCCGGCGGATCCGCAGGACCGCAAACGGGCGGGACATCGGCTGGCGGAGTCGGAGCCCCCCGGACGCGACTCCCGGATGGCAGCGGCGGTCCCGCGAGCGCTCCGGATTCACCGGGCGGACTTGATCCCTTTGCCGAGTCAGCCTCACAGGGCAATCCCTTTGGAAGGTTGACGCAGGCCCCATCCGGCCCGGAAGACTCAGAGGATTCGTCTGCCGGAAGCCCGGGACCGTCTGACGGTGCACGCCCCGGAACGGGACGCCGATTCACAGGAACTGGAGCCGGAGCCGGCGGAGGTGCTGCAACTGGCGCAACAACCGGTCCTGGAGCGACGTCGGGTTCGGGGACACCTTATGGACCAGGTCCGTCCGGATCGTCCGACGGTGCGACGTCGCCGTTCGGGGGGAATGCCCATTCGCCGTTCGGAGGTGGCTCCGCAGGTCCTCCTTCCGAATCCGCCCCGCCCGAGGGAATGCCGGTCCCGCGGAATCTGCGTGCGATCGGGCAGGGGGATCCGAATGCTAAGGGAAAACCGGCCGACCGTCGCTGGGGCACACCTGATCACGACGGCTCGATCGCTCTCGAACGAAGCGTGACGATCGAGATCAAAGAGCAGGGGGTCTTCCTCGAGGACGAACCCGAAATCAGCCTGCGCGAGGGGACCGCCTACCGCGAACTCAAGGACCGCCTTGCGTACACACTCGATGGACATGTCGGAAAGTGGGGCCGGCCTCCCGCCAGCTTCTACTGGCTGCCGACCGTCACGTTCCGCATCCATCCCGGCGGAAATCAGTATTACCAGGCCCTGAAGGCCCTGACCGACGACTGGGGCCTTCGATCAAAGGTGGAACACGTTCTGGAGTGAGAGAGGAAGGGTAATGTGGCGAGTCGGTCGTGAGTGACGAGTTCGGGAGCCCAGGCCTTCCCGTCTCTTCCCCACAGCCCACAGCCCACAGCCCACAGCCCCATGCCCAAGAAACGCACATCCGACGAACCGGCCCTCGGCTCGGACTCCTTTCTGGACGTCCTGTGCAACATGGTCGGGATCCTGGTGATCCTGATCGTGATCGCCGGTCTGCGCGCCGCGAAAGCTCCCGTGAAGCTCCCGGCGGCGGCCCTCCCGGTGACCGCGATCACGAACATTGATGAAGAGGAGGAGCCTGTTCCCGTCGAGCTGGGGACGCCCGTCACGTTTCCGATGGTCTTCGCGGAAGAGCCTCCGCCCCCCGGGACGCCGAACGTCAAGCTCGTTCCTCCCGCCCCTCCGGCGGAGCTCGTCGAGGAAGCCGAGCGCCTGCGACGGGAGCTCGTGGAGATCCGGAAAACGCAGGCTGCGGTGCGAAAGGAAGCGGAACAGGTCGAAGCCCCGAAACCTCCGCTCGCGCTGGAAGAGCTGGAGCTCGCCCTCCAGCAGGACCTTCTCGCCCTGCAGAACGAATCACTCACCCGGCAGGCCAGGCAGCTGGAAGTCAACGAGCTGAAACAGGCTCTCGAACGAGCCCGGGCCGAGCTGGCGTCGATGGAAAATTCGCGTCCCGCTCCGAAGGTCCTCCAGCACCGCCTCGCCCCCCTGGCGCGCGTCGTCAGTTCGAAAGAGATCCACTTCCGCCTCAGCGGCGGACGGATTTCGGTCGTTCCCATCGATGCTCTTGTGGAATCGTTGCAGTCCCAGATTCAGCGACAGCGAGAATTCATCATGTCGCGCGACCGCTACGCCAGCTCGGTCGGTCCGATCGAGGGCTACCGGATGGAGTACGCCATCCAGCGGCACAAGGCGGGCAACATCGCCGATGAGCTGAAGTACGGGCAGACGATGGTCCGGATGGTCGTCTCGGGCTGGGTAATCCGTGCCGAAGGGGAGCCGCCGAGCGAAACGGCTGAGGAAGCACTCCGCCCCGGCTCGCGGTTCCTGCAGGCCCTCCGGGAGGGGGGAAGCCTCGCGACGCTGACGTTCTGGATCTATCCGGACAGCTTCGACACCTACCGCAAGCTGCAGGACTTCGCCCACGAGCGCGACCTGAATGTCGCGGCCCGTCCTCTGCCTGAGGGGGTTCCAATCGCCGGCTCGCCGCAGGGCTCCCGGTCGATGGCCCAGTAAGCCGGAGGGGTGCTCTCCCGACGGCCGCTCAACGAGCAGTGAACATCACCTCAGAATGTGCCGATTCCAGGCGCATCTCTCCAGAAGCCCCTGGGCACCCTGACGAGAAACCGCAGTGATGTCGCTTCGGGCGCGGCGTCGGGTTGGCCGGTTCTCTGGACAACGTTCCCGGGGCCCACTCAAAATAGTTCGTCGCCCACATCCGTGGACTGACTTTCGACTTCGGCCATCTGCGAACAATTGGGGCTTAACAATGCGGGCTGTTCTGATGATGTCGGTCGCCGTCTTCCTGAGTGGGGCAATCCCTGTTTCAGCAGCGGACGAATCGAAGGACCCGTTTGCCGCGGGGTCGACCTGGATCGGTGATGTTCGTGTCGCTGGCCGCGAAGGCGTGGGCCATGCTGGCCTGACCATCAGCGAGAGAATGGGGGAATCGTTCAAGGGCGAGTTCGTCATCCGGGGCCCTATGGGCAAAATGATTACCCTCGAAGTCAGCGGTACCGCTACGAACAAGGCGTCAGGCCCCTTGATCTTCGAGACGAAGAAGGAGGGGATCTCCCAGCTGAAAATGCGAGGGAAGCTCAACAATAATGCGGCCACCGTTTCGTTCGTCGGGACAAGCCCGTTTGGAGCGAAAGGGGTCGGAGCGATCGTGCTCAAGCCGAAGATCTAGAGCGGTTCCCATTGGAGCCCCCGTGTTCTCGAGGGGGCGCCGATTCATTCCCTGCGATTGACGTCCTTCCGGTCGCCCCCCGGTAACGCAGGATGCTCCGGCCTCATCCGTCTGACGGATGCCTTCCTTGGGGATCGCGCACTTCGTGTCGGGATGGCATGCGAAGGTTCCGGGACCGCACTTTCCTGGTCGCGGCCTGACCGGCTCCCCGGTCGGGTTTCAGCGATTCTGCCCAGAGTGCGGGGCGACTCCTGGCGGTTTGCGTGTTCTGGCGATTCCAGCCCAACCCGACTGGAGATGATAAGTTCACTCGGACGACGCGCGTGCCAATCGGTCTCTCCGACTCGCTCCGCCGGCTTCTCGTCCGACCCCGAATGCAGACCCTGCGGTCCACCTTCGTCTCGCTCGTCACCCTCCTCCTCGGGATCGGGGTGCTGATGGTCTTCAGCTCGAGCATGACTGCGAAGCCGTCTGACTTCGAACAGATCTATCTCTCGCGGCATTTGCTCTACCTGGGAATCGCCGCCTCCCTCGCCTTCGTCACGGCCATGATCCCCGCGGAATGGCTTCTGCGGTTCGCCCCGACCTTCTTCGGCGTCACGGTGCTCCTCCTCCTGGCCGTCCTGCTCCCGGGGCTGGGAGTCAAGGTGAACGGGTCGCAGCGGTGGCTGCGGCTCGGCTACCTGTCGTTCCAGCCGTCGGAGCTCGCCAAGGTGACGCTCCCTCTGTTCCTCTGCTGGCTGCTCGAGCAGAGACCAGCGGCCATGCGGAACGACGGACGCCCGTGGCTGCATCGAATCGGAGAAGTGGCTGCCCCCATCGGCCTGTGCGCCCTCCTGGTGCTCGTCGAGCCGGACCTCGGGACCGCCGCCTTCCTGACGCTGATCGGCGGCATGACTTTGTTCCTCTCCGGCTGGCTGCTTCGAGACTTCGCCCTCGGCATCGGGGCGATCGTCCCACTCGCCCTGGGCCTGGTCGCTCTCAAGCCCTACCAGCTCCGCCGGCTCCAGGGCTTCGTCGAGGCCTGGACGGACTTTCAGAACGCCCCCTACCAGGTCAAGCAGTCGCTCACGACACTGGGGGCCGGGGGAGCGACGGGCGTCGGCCTTGGCCGCGGCTGGCAGAAGCTGAGCTTCCTGCCCGAGGCGAACACCGACTTCGTCTTTGCCGTCGTCGGCGAGGAGCTCGGCCTCGCCGGGACGCTGACGATCCTCCTCTTCTGGACCGGACTTTTCCTGGTCGGGCAGGGGATGCTGCGGGCAGTCCGGCAGGAGCGCTGGCGATACGTCGCCGGCGCCACGCTGCTGACACAGCTCGTCCTCCAGGCGGCAATCAACGTCGCGGTCGTGACCGCGATGCTCCCGCCGAAAGGGATCGCCCACCCGCTGCTGAGTGCGGGGGGGAGCAGCCTGCTCGGGAGCCTGCTGGCGATCGGTGTCTTTCTCTCGTTGACCAGCCGCCCGACCGAGGCGTCGCAGATCACAGTCGTGACGCCCGGTCCAGAGCCCGGGACCGCTTCTCACCTGGCAGAGCGGGTCGCGTAGTCGCGAAACATTGTCGCTGCGAGAGACTCTGGATCGGCGAGGATCGCGGCGACGATCGCATCCGGATGAGCCGGTCCCAGGGCAGTGAGATGCTGCATCAATTCCGCCGACAGACCGGGTGAGACCAAGACCTCCAGTTCCGGAGGCATCAGGGAACTCGCGGCCTCTCGAAGAGCGATCAGGACATTGCGAGACGTCGTTCGACCGCTCGCCAGGTGTCGTACCGCCGGTTGTTCGAGACGAACGGCGGCGACGATGACATGGGCCGTCGTCGCCACGGGCTGAGACAATCGGTTCGCCTCATGGACCGCCGTCTGAATCAGGATCCGCGTCCCTCGGGGGACATCGGCATCCCTCCAACCGCAGTTTGCCAGCCTCTCTGTCAGGAAGGTATCCGCATCTCGAAGAGCCATCTCGACGGCGCGCTGACGTTCCGCCGTCATTTTGGTATCAGGCTTCGGCAGCAGGCGTGCGAACCAACGAAAGAGGAAATCCATAGCATGTCCTCCTCAGCCCGGGGCTCGCCGCGGCTTCCCGCTCACCCGTTCGACAGCACCTTGAGCAGTTCGGGAATCAGCCGGCGGACCGCACGGGCCCGGTGGCTGATCTGCTGCTTCACGACGGGGGAGAGCTCACCGAAGGTCTGGTGATACTCCCGCACGAGGAAGTGCGGATCGTAGCCGAACCCGTTCGGGCCGCGGGCCTCGTCGAGGATCCGTCCGCGACAGGTGTCCTCGAAATCGAGCCGGACCGTCCCCTCGGGATCCGCGACGGTCACGTGGCAGACATACCCCGCGCCCCGCTTCTCCGGCGGAACGCCGGCCAACTCGGCGATCAGCTTCGCATTGTTCCGTTCATCGGTCGCCCCGTCGCCGCTGTAGCGGGCGCTGTAGACGCCGGGCTCCCCTTTCAGCGCGTCGACCCGCAGCCCGCTGTCTTCTCCGATCGCCCACATTTTGAGATGCCGGGCGATCTGCTGCGCCTTCTTGGCGGCATTGGCGGCAAACGTCTCGCCATCCTCAACCACGTCCGGTACCCCCTCGAGCTCTCCCACTCCGATCAGCGGAATCTGAAACGGAGCAAGGAGATCGCGCATCTCGCCGACCTTCTTCTGATTGCGGCTGGCCAGAACGACTTGAGGAAATGGCATGTCGACTCGAATCGGGGGGAGGAAGAGCGGCCGAGTGTAGTCGAGCCCATCGAGGTCGCCATCCCATCGACCACGTGCCGCGGTCGGCAGGTTCCGCCGGAGCTGGCCGATCGTGTTGGCGGGCGGGGAATCTGTCGAACCTCGACCGCACAGCCGTGGACCTCTCTCGCAAGCTCTTTCGCTCACTCGCGATACGGCATTCGCACGCTTCCCGTGGACCGCGAACCTTGCCCCCTTCCGCGTGTCCTGACTACGAGACCGATGAGGTTGACCGGGTTGTTGGGATGCAATAACCTCCTCCCTCCCTCGGGGTGTGGCTCAGCTTGGCTAGAGCGCCTGGTTCGGGACCAGGAGGTCGCAGGTTCAAATCCTGTCACCCCGACTATTTTCAGAAATGAGCCCTTCGGCGAGTACGTCGAAGGGCTTTCTCATTGTAGGACAAAGAGTTACGCCATCCAGAACTGAGTTCAAACACACGATTTCGAGGATGCGGCGTAATCGGCGGTAAGCCATTGATTGCGAAGGGTTTGCGAGAGTTCAAACACTTTGGCCGCCAGTTCGGCGGTTTCATCG
>JAEYWB010000318.1 GCA_023429275.1 Planctomycetota bacterium | reverse complement strand
GCCCTCGAGAAGGCGAAGACGCCGAATATCGACCGGCTGATCGAACGAGGGACGCTCTTTCGCGGAACGAAGATCCTCGATCCCGACCGGAGGACGAAGCCCGACACCATCCGCGGCCCCGGCTGGTCGAACATCCTCACGGGGGTCTGGCCCGACAAGCACGGCGTCATGGACAACAAGTTCGAGGGATCGCAGTACAAGGACTTTCCGCACTTCTTCGTGAGGCTGAAGGAAGCCCGTCCTGATGTCCGCACCGCCTCCTTCAGCAGCTGGAATCCAATCGATCAGAAGATCGTGGCCGGAGCAGACGTGTCGAAAGATTCCCTGCCGAATGACAAGGGGGACTGGGCGGAAGGGGACCTCGAGTCGACCAGGTCCTGCCTCGAAGAGATGAAGTCGAATGACCCGGCGGTGGTGGTCCTGTACCTCGGCCAGGTGGACGAATCGGGCCACGGCCACGGGTTCCATCCGCTGGTGGGACAGTACGTCGAGGCGATTGAGCTTGTCGACAGCCTCGTCGGGCAGGCGATGGCGGGAATCGAAGCCCGCCCGACCTACAACGACGAGGACTGGCTGGTGATCGTCTGCACCGACCACGGCGGCCGGGCGACCACCCACGGCGGCGGACACGAGTATCCGGAGATCTCCGAGACCTTCCTGGTCGTCAGCGGGGGGGCCGCCGCCCGGGGGGACTCGAAGGAAGCGACCAGGCAGGTCGACGTCGTCGCCACGGCGCTGACTCACCTGGGTGTTCCGTTGAAGCCCGAATGGAAGCTGGACGGCAAGGCGGTCGGGCTCAAGAGTGCAAAATAGGGCGCTGCATCCGTCGGGACGGTTAGGGTGTGTGTCTCGGTTGTCGGTGGAGCGGCCAGTGGAAGGGGGAGGAAGAACCGATTTGCAGGACGCACGTTCAGCGAGTTAAGGGGAATCTGCTTCGATGTCCTGCAATGGGATGAGTGAAGATTAGCGGAGATCAGTGTTCCTGAACTCCTTCTGCCTGAACTCCACATCGCCTCCTCCAGACCAGGAAGACAAGGTTTGGAACACTCATCTTCGCTAATCTCCACTAATCGATCTCCATATTCCGGAGGCCCCAAGCCCGCTGGTGGCGATTCGTCGGTCGAGTTTCGCGAATCCACCGACTTTTGCGACGCACACACGGACGGTTATGGTCCTGTCGCCCGGCCTTGCCTGCCGCCTTCGTGCCTGCGGATAATTCGAGTCGACGACCGTATCCAGAGCGCGGGTGAGCGATGACTCGTGAACAGATTCTTCAATCGGCGCTGCAACTCAGCGAGGAGGACCGCCTTCGTCTTGTCACGGACCTGCTGGAAACAGTTCCGACCGGGGCGGGATCAGACCTCCAAGACTTCGACGAAGAATTCCCGGCGGAGATTCGACGGCGGGGTGAAGATGGAACGACTCCGATTCCTTGGGAAACTGTCCGGGAACAAGGCCGGTTGCGCCGCACATGATGCTCCACTTCCATGTGGAGGCGAGCCGAAAATACCATTCGGCTCTGGATTGGCATGCAGAACGTTCTGTCGAAGCGGCCATCCGGCTTGAGCAGGAGGTGGACCGCACGCTCGAACGAATCGCGGCCGATCCCGAAAGTCTCGCCGTTATCGATTCCGCATACCGAGCGGCTTCGGTCCGCGATTTTCCGTTCCGAATTGTCTACCGTCTCAACAGTCCGCTGGTATTGATTGTTGCCGTCGCCCACACCAGACGACGGTCGCGCTACTGGGGGCGGCGTGCCAACTGAGAGAGGGCGCCCCCAAGTTGATCATCGGCCCGCCGAGTGAATCAAGGCCTCGAATCCATGTCCCAAAAACACATCCCTCTCGCCACATTGCGGGAACTGATCATCAAGCTGCTCGTCGCCCGAAGCGTCTTCGAATTCGACGCCGAGACCGTCGCGCGGCGGATCCTCGAGGCGGACCAGTTCGGGTATTCCGCGTCGGGGATCGCGTCGCTGCCGGCGACGCTCGACAGCCTCGCGGCCGGGGACGTCGATCCGCGGGCCCGGGTCCTGACGGCCCAGGAGACGCCGGCCATGGCGGTCCTCGACGGGAGCCGGGCTCTCGGCCCCGTGGCCCTCACGAAGGCCGTGCAGATCGGCACGAAGAAGGCCGGCGAGATCGGAACGGCGACGATCGCCGTCTGCAACAGCCAGGCGATCGGTACGCCCAGCCTGTACACGCGGCTGGCGGTCGCGGAGGGGTTTATCGCCTTCTGCACGACGAGCACCGGCGGGGCGACCGTCCCCCCCTGCGGTGGCCGCGAGCCGGGGACGGCCGATCATCCCTTCTCCTGGGCGGTCCCGACGAAGCACGGCCCGGTCGTCACCGACGGAACGACGTGCGACCTCATGGGAGCCGATCCCCTCGGCGGTATGACCGGGTTCGGAATGTCGTTCGCGCTGTCGGTCCTCGCCGGTCCACTGTCGGCCGGCCGGATGCCCCTTCACAAGACACGCGGCGCAGCGGCGGATGGTTCCCAGCACTTCCTGTATGTCATCGATCCGCGCCAGTTCGCCGACATGACGCGGTTCGAGCGCGAGGTTGGGCTGACTGTGCAGGAGCTCAAGGCCCTTCCTCCTGCTCCGGATGTCGACCGGGTCCGCCTCCCGGGCGAACGGGAATCCGAACTGGCAGCAGCTCGCCAGGAGACGATCCCATTGCCGCTCGTGCTGATCGAAGAGCTTCGGGCCCGGGCGAGCGAGAAGAAGATCGCGATCGAACTCTGAGAATCGTGAACCTCCCTTCAGGGTTGTCGAAGGTTGAGATCGGTTCGACGACTGCCGGCTCGACGACAGCACGTTCTCCCGGTCCGGTAGAGCCTGGGGACGTCTGCGCTCCGTCGAGTGAGCCGACCAGGATCAGGCCGTTCGTCCGGACCCGCCCTTGAGCCCGGGAGGCATCAAGAAGGTCCGCAAGCCGTCCCCTGTCCTCGAGCGAACCGGTCTCCGCGATCGGAGTCCTCTGCCC
>JAEYWB010000347.1 GCA_023429275.1 Planctomycetota bacterium | reverse complement strand
TGGTCGCCTCCGACAACGGGTTCGGGACCTGCTTCGAAGCGAAGACAGGAAAGATCGCCTGGCAGGAACGGATGGGACGGCACTACTCCGCCTCGCTCGTCACGGCGAACGGCCTCGCCTACTTCCTCGACGATGACGGCATCACGAAGGTGGTCCGCCCCGGCCCGAAGTACGAGCTCGTCGCCACGAACGAGCTCGGAGAAGAGTGCTACGCCTCCCCGGCCCTGTCGGAGGGGGAGATCTTTGTCAGGACATCGACGAAACTCATCTGTCTCTCGTCGAGGTAACGACCGAAGCCGACCCGAGGCGTCACGATCGGAGCGTTCATGTTGAGTCGACGATTCTTTCCGCGAGCGTTTCTGAGCCTCTGGTGCGCGGTCCTCGCGATCGCTGCCACGGAACCGGGGTCTGCCGCGGATTCTGAAGTCCATCGGCTGCAGGTCGCCGATTCCTTCACCCGCTGGACCGACGAGAGCGCCGACGCCCAGGCGATGCTCGACAGCATCCAGTGGAAGCCGATCGAGTTCGAAGCGACCTGGACCAGTGTGGCCGAGCGGAACTACGACCGTCTCGTCCGGTTCCCCTCCCCGTGGCCGGGAGGAAACGCCATCAATGACCAGGTCGCCATGGCGTGGTATCTCCCCGAAGAGGCCAAGGCCGGCACACCGCTGCCGGCGGTTGTCGTCATCCACGAGTCCGGCTCCGGGATGGAGGCGGGGAAGGCGATCGCCGAAGGGATCCGGACCCGTGGTCTGCACGCCCTCCTGATTCATCTTCCCCACTACGGCGAGCGGCGCGACAAGTCCTTCAAACGCGACCCGACACAGATGCTCCTTACCATGCGGCAGGGAGTCGGCGATGTTCGCCGCGCGTACGATGTCGTCCGCCTCCTTCCGGGGATCGACCCGGAGCGGGTGAGCCTCCAGGGGACGAGCTTGGGCGGGTTCGTCGCCGCGACCGCCGGGGCGCTCGACGGCTGCTACGACGAAGTCCACGTCACACTCGCGGGAGGCGATCTCTACGGCATGATGCAGACCGGCCAGAAGGACGTGGCCAAGGTCCGTAACGAACTCGCCCGCGCGGGCTTCACCGGCGAGAAGCTGCGGGAGCTCCTCCAGCACGCCGAGCCGCTCCGGATCGCCCACCGTCTCGACGCGAAGCGGACCTGGATGTACTCCGCCCTGCAGGATGAAGTCGTCCCGATCGCCAACTGCCGGAAGCTCGCCGAGACGATCCGCCTCGACAAGACGCATCACACCCAGCTCTATGCGGGCCACTACACCGGTGTTCTCTACCTTCCGGTGATTCTCGATCTGCTGGTCGAGCGGGTCAAAGCGGGGGGCGTCGACCGGGAAATCAGCGCCGGGGGAGGCGGCGAAGGCGGGAAATAGCCATGCTGTCTGGCGTGATGATGAGCCCAGCCCCTCCGTCCGAGTCCCCGAGTTCCGAAGGATCCCCTGCCCCCCGGGCCACTGGCCTCCGGCGATGGATCTACGTCGCCCTCGGACTCCAGTTCACCGGGATCGGGATCGCGGGAATGTTCCTGCCTGTCCTCCCGACCACGCCCTTCCTGCTCCTCGCCAGCTGGGCATTCATCCGATCCGATCCGCGGCTCCACCGCTGGCTGCTGAGGATGCCAGGATGCGGCCCCCTGATCCGTGAATGGGAAGAGCGGGGCACCGTCTCCCGCACGGCCAAGCGGACCGCCTTCGCCGTGATCCTCATCGCCATCACGCTGAGCATCGCCTTCGGCCGTCTCAGCGGACCACTGGTCGCCCTCATATGCCTCTTAGGAGCAATCGGCCTCACCGTCGTCTGGCGGCTGCCGGTCTCGAGGGAGACCAAATGAGGTCGGCGGCGACAGTGTGAAGGCGTTCGCGAGCTCCCGCTCAGTGGCGGGGCTCCTCGCGCTTGGCCGCCTGGTAATGCTCCTCCATCTCCTGGAGCGTCACCTGGTCCATGGTTTTGCCGCTGGCGCGGACGCGGGACTCGATCGCCTGGAACCGCCGTGAGAACTTGGCGTTCGATCTTCGCAGTGCCTCTTCGGGATTGATTCCCCAGCGGCGGGCGATGTTGGCGATGACGAACAGGACATCGCCGAGCTCCGACTCGACCCGGTCGAGACGCGCGGGATCGTCGATCGGCTCATCGGGAACCGGCGTCCCCTCGACGGAAGCCGGGATCGATCGAAAATCTCCCGCCGGCGCGAGTTCGGCGATCAGCTCCCGGACCTCCTCGTCGAGCTTGTCGAACAGCATGTTGCGATGAGGGAAGTCGTACCCCACGCGAGCCGCCTTCTTCGTGATTCGGGCCGCCCGCGCCAAGGCGGGGAGATCGACCGGAATGCCTTCGAGCGCCGAGGTCCGGTGCTTCTTCTCTTTCTCCTGGGACTTGATTCGCTCCCAGTGACGTTTGACGTCGTCCGCGGTGTCGGCCTGGGCACTACCGAAGACGTGCGGATGCCGCTCGACCATCTTGCGGGTCAGGCCAGCGATGACGTCGATAATGGTGAACCGTCCCTCGTCCGCGGCAATCTGCGAGTCGAGGACCACCTGCAGCAGGACGTCGCCGAGTTCCTCGCAGATCGCGGCGTTGTCGTTCGAGTCGATCGCCTCCAGCAGCTCGTACGTCTCCTCGAGCGTGAACGGCTTGATCGTCGCCAGGGTCTGGACTCGATCCCAGGGGCAGCCTGTCGGAGAGCGAAGCCGCGCGATGACCCGGCAGAGCTCGTCGAAGCCCTCTCGCAGGGCATGAGAATCGGGAGGAGTTCCCGGATCGGGAAGCGGCGCGGAAGAAGTCGGAAGGCTCATCGCGGCAGCATAGTTCACGGAGGAACATCCGGCATCGGCGGACGGCGTGCGTCGGCCTGAACGGCTGGCGGATCCCATTCCGGCGAACAGACGCAGAGCTGGGCCGCCGGGCCAGGCCGGAAGAGCGAATGGCCCGTCGAGCTGGAAGACCTTGATCGCGTGCCGACAACTCTCCAGATCACGTCGATGACCCGTCTCGGTCCCTGTTCCTGCGAGGATGCGTTACGATCAAACTCCGGAGGGAGCATGGGCACGCCAGATCGGTCGGTTGTTCGGATCCGTTTCCCCGTCTTCGTTCTCGCATTTGCGGGAGGCGCGTCGTCGGACCTGTATCTGATCCGCGGGTCAGGCCACCTGTTCCTTCTCGCCTTCTCGGAGGAGACGCTCGCCGAGGACTTCTGCGAGCGGATGGACCCGCCGACGACAATCGTCCCCCTCGCCGATCGCAATGCGTTGAAGGGGGCCCTCAAGAGAGTGCAGGAGCTGCGGGGAGAAACGCCCAACGTGCTGTTCAACCCCGGGCAGGGGCAGCGCGGGTTCCCCGTGGCGTATGCCAACGTCTGACTCGGCTCGTCATCCTCCGGGGAGTTCGACGCCGAGCGAGCGGAGGTGCTCCACGAACTCTTCCTCGCTGTAGACCGTCACTCCCAGTTCCTTCGCCTTGTCGAGCTTGCTTCCCGCCTCTTCCCCGGCGACGACGAAACTCGTCTTCTTCGAGACGCTCCCGGATGCCTTGCCGCCGAGGTTGAGGATCAGCTCCTTGATCTCTTCCCGCTTGAACCGGACCAGTGTCCCGGTCACGACGACTGTCTTCCCGCTCAGGGGCTGGTTCTCCGGGACCTCATCGGGTTTCCGCTCGACCGGCTCTCCGAAGTTGAGACCGACGCTCCGGAGGTCCTCGAGAATCTTCTGGCCGAACTCCGATTGAAAGTAGGCGTGAACCGATTCGGCGATGATCGGCCCGATCTCGTCCACTTCGGCCAGTTGCTCGGCCGACTGCGCGGCGACGAGGTCGAGCGAGCCGTAATGATCGGCCAGCGCACGAGCGGTCGTGACGCCGATATGCCGGACGTTCAGCGCCGTCAGAAGCCGGTACATCGGCCGCTTCTTCGACGCCTCGATCCCCTCCAGGAGCTTGTCGACCGACTTTTCACCCATCCGTTCGAGACCGAGGATCTCGTCCCGCCGCTGCGCCAGCCGATAGATGTCGCCGAAGTTGGTGACGAGGCCGCTGTCGACGAGCTGCTCGACCAGCTTGATCCCCAGCCCCTCGATGTCCATCGCCTGCCGCGAGGCGAAGAATCGGACCCCCTCCTTCAGCTGCGCCGGGCAGCTCGGGTTCTGGCAGCGGATGTAGACACCCCCTTCATCCTGTGCGACCGGAGCGCCGCACTCGGGACAGGCGACCGGAAAGTCGAATGGTGTCTCGGCCCCCGTCCGGAGATGCTCCTCGACCCGGACGACGTGAGGAATGATCTTTCCCGCTTTCTCGACGACGACCGTATCCCCGATCCGGACACCGAGCCGCTCGACTTCATCCTTGTTATGCAGGCTCGCCCGCGAGACGGTCGTTCCGGCGATCAGGACCGGAGCGAGGTTGGCGACCGGCGTCAGCGTGCCGGTCTTGCCGACCTGGATGGTGATCGATTCGATCTTCGTCGTCCCTTCGTACTTCTCCCACTTGTAGGCGCAGACCCAGCGGGGGGACTTCGACGTATTTCCGAGCTTCTCCCGCAGCTCGAAGTCGTTGACCTTGATGACCAGCCCGTCGACTTCGAAGTCGAGCCCCGGCAACTGCTCCATGAGCTGATGGCACAGTTCCCGCGTTGCCGCCATGCCGGTCCGCGCGGCGACCCCTGGCGTCGTCGGCACACCGAAGTCATGGAGCGCCTTCAGATACTCCGTATGGGTCGCATAGTCGCTCGTCCCGGGGACCGGCTCCGAATAGCCCCGCCCATGCGCGAGGAAACGGACCTTGCGGGCTTTACACAACTTGGGATCGAGCAGCTTCAGCGCCCCCGCGGTCGTGTTCCGGGAGTTCGCGAACATCTCCTGCCCGCGTTTCTGCTGTTCGGCCCGCAGG